>SCUR01000059.1 GCA_004297235.1 Candidatus Manganitrophaceae bacterium
CCTTTTACTTCCTTTTTTTTCTCACCAGGCGGTTCTCTTTGACGGTCTCCGCAGACGAAAGCATCCAATCCCCCCCGAGAAGCATCTTTTGGAGCAGTTGCGCATGCGTCTTCATCGCCTCGGCCTTTTCCGCAAGACGGGCTGCAAGCTTTCGGTCGGATCGTGAGGCCATCCGGCGCGCCAAATCCTCGCTCTCTTCGAGGGCGCGCACCCCGGCCCATAGCGCCGCTTCCAGCTCTTCGGCCTGGGCCGCCGCCATTCCATCCATTGAAAAGACATGTCCGACGTGGCATTCGAATCGAATCAAGCCCCCTCTTCCAGACTCCACCATGGAACCGTTGCACTCCGGGCATGTAAACACCGATCTTTCTTTTATCAGTTCGGTTTCCATCGCCACCACCTCCTTTCCAACCGGCTCCCGCGCCAATTTGGCGATAAGGGACGAAATCTTCGTGAGGGGAAGAATATGATCGACCCTGACGTACTTGATGGCATTTTGAGGCATTTCGGGGCTGAGGGCTTCATTCGGATCTTGAACGATCGCCACGCCGCCGCGGGACTTGATCGACATCAAGCCAGCTGTTCCGCAGTCGAGCGCCCCCGTTAAAACAACGCCGACCGCCCGCGGGCCGTAAGCGCGCGCCGCGGCGCGAAAGAGGGGATCGACCGCCGGCCGATGCCCGTTCTCGCGCGGTCCCCGCACGGTCCGGATAAACCCCGGCTCCAGCGTAAGATGGTGATCGGGCGGCGCCACGTAGATTCGGCCGGGTAGAATGGCGTCGCCGTTTCGGGCATGAACGGCGGGAAGAGGCCCGAATCGCGTCAAGATATCTGGCAATACACTGGGGTAAGAAGGAGGCACGTGGAGGACGACAAAAATGGAGGCGGCCAAATCGGGAGGAAAACCGCTCACCAAGGTCTTCAACGCCTCCACGCCCCCCGCGGACGCGCCGATGGCAATGATATCGCGCGTCTGTTGCTTTCCGGAAACCCTCCCGTTACCCCGCTCCGGGCCTTTTTTCCTAATCATGGCACTTTTCTCCTTTCGCACCCCGTTACACTTATCGTGGCACAAAAGAGCAGTCTAATACAACAGAAGCTTCGCACCGATCCATCGAATTCATCAGAGGGCGAGGAGATCTTATGTTGCCGTCGACGCTTCGGGGATAAAAACGGTGAAGACGGCCCCTTCTCCGGGAGCGCTGGCGACCTCAATCCAACCCCCCAGAAGATCGACCATCTTTTTTACGATCGCAAGCCCCAATCCACTTCCGCCGGTGTAATTCCCTTTCGCCTCCCGCACCACCCCTCTCTGCTCGTATTCGTCGAAGATCCTGTCCAAGTATTCCACCGAAATGCCGGCCCCCGTGTCGGAGACTTCCAGCAAAACGCCCTTTCCCTCTCGGCTCAGCCGCAGCCGAACCCCTCCTTTCTCGGTGAACTTCACCGCATTAGAAAGCAGGTTCGTCAGAATGCTCCGGACCTGCATCGGATCGGTCAGAAACCGCTCCGGAAGATCGGGATCAATTTCTTTTTGCAAGGAGAGTCCCTTCTCCTGAAGCAGCGGCTCGAAGCTGATCAGCACCTTCTCGGCCAATTCTTGAAGGGGAACCTCCATCACCTCGAATCGCTTCTTCCCCGACTCCAACTTGGCCATATCTAAGATATTGTTGATCAGGTGAATGAGCTCTCCGGAATTATTGTGGATGCGGCCGACGGCGCCGAGCTGCTTGGGGGTGAGGGGGCCGTAGGTGCCGTTCTTGAGCAGCTGGGTGAAGCCGACGATGCTGTTGACCGGGGTCTTCAGCTCATGCGACATGTAGGAGAAGAAGCGATTGCGCGCCCGGCTCGCCTCCTCGATCCGAAGATTCTTCTCCTGAAGCGCCGCCTCCGCTTCCTTCCGATCGGTGATATCCCGATAATTGATGACGATCGCCCGCACGCTCGGATCGTGCAGCAGATTGGTGCCGATCCCTTCGACCCAGTGCCACGCGCCGTCTCGGTGGCGAAATTGCAACTCCGTGACCGCTCCCTCCCCCGGCCGCTTCATCAAATCGGAGAAAAGAGATCTGGCCCGTTCCCGGTGGTCCGGATGAATCAATTCGAGCGGTGTCTTTCCAAGCAGCGCTTCGGGGGTGTAACCGAAGATGCGGAGGGTCGAGGGGCTGGCATAAAAGATCTTTCCGTTTGAGCTCAACAGGGCGATCGCATCGGAACTGTTTTCGATGAGCGCGCGGAAACGCCGCTCGCTCTCCCGCAGCGCCGCATCCGTATGGCTTCGCTGGGTCACATCCGTTGCAACCACCATCCCGGCCCGCCTTCCCGAGAAGGAGATGATCTCTCCCATGATCTCGACCTCGATGAGGGTCCCATCTTTTTTGAGGTGTCGCCATACCCCGGTCCGCTTCACTCCCGATTGAACATGGAAGAGTTCTCTCAAGAGGACGGAAGTCGCTTCCCGGGGGAGGATCGCCTGAAGGGTCATGGAGAGAAACTCCTGCCGGCTGTATCCATAATGGCGGATCGCAGCCTCATTGGCCTCCAAGAAAGCAAGGGTCTCTAAATCAAACAGCCACACCGGATGCGGATTGCGCTCGAATAAAAGCCGGTACTTCTCCTCCGAGTCGCGCACCGTCTCTCCGGTTCCTGGAAGATCGGTCCGGTCGCTCAAGGCCATTCGACAGACGGCGCCGTAGTGCGCGTTCTCGACAAGAAGGCTTTCGACCTGGACATCCAAGACGGACGTGTTCCGCCGGCGCAACCGGAGCCGACACGATTGTCTGCATTTCTTCTTGAAGACTTGTTTGAGGTAAGCCATAAAAGAGAGTCGGGCCTCTTTAGGAAGGTAGAGAGAGAAGGAGGTTTTCAAGAGTCGGTCCCGCGCGATCCCCAGCAGCAGGGCGGCTTTGAGATTCGCTTCCACGATGAGGCCTTTCGGATTGAGGGTGAAGTAGCCGACCGGAGAAAAGTCGTACAGGTCGCTGTAGCGGTTCCGGTCGGCTTCCAGTTCGGATTGGATCTGTCGAAGCTCACGGTTTTGCGCCTCTAATTCGACCTGACGCCGCTGGAGAGAGCGGATGAGATCGTTATTGTCTTCGATCGGCAAGCGTTCGGATCGTTTGTCTTCTCGTCCCTGGTTTTCGGCGCCCCTTTTGACCCCGCTTTTCTCACTCATCGCTTCCCGCCCCGATACGTCGTGCCGCTTGATCGCCGATCTGAAACCCGATGACGCCTCTTCACAGAGCAATAAATTGCAGGAGTGAATCCCGGCGTGATCCCCCTGCAGCCGGCGATGGAGGATCATAACGCGTCCACCGAATCTTTTCAGTAAGGGGAACAACATTCCCGCCTACTTTATCGCTCGTGCGACCGGGGATTGCGAGATCGCTTCTGAATACCCGATTGGAATTCGGCCAATGTTGACAAGGCGTTTGGCAGGATGTTAAAGTCGGCCCATGAGTAAAAAGAAATTAGGCCTTCTTCTCTCCACCCCGCCCGAGAACAAAAATTTAGGCACGGTCGTCTCCCTCGCGAAAGAGGCCCTCCGGGAAGGGGTGGATACGTATCTTTATCTGATCGATGACGGGGTGGGAAACATCGATCGCCCGGAAATCGATCTGCTCCGGCAAGAGGGGGTAAAACTCTTTCTCTGCGCCTACGGCGCTCAGCGTCGAGGCATTCCCACCAGCGACAAGGCGGTCTTCTGCGGACTGGTCGTTCTTTCCGATCTGGTGAAAGGATGCGACCGTTTTGTCACTTTTAATTAGCCTCCGGCTCAACCCACAATGACCCGACGCATTCTGGTCCTGATTCGAAGCGATCCCGAGAAAACGCATCGCGCCGGCGAGGGGATTCGGATTGCCCTGGGGCTCGCCTCGGGGGAGCATGCGGTCGACGTGGTCCTGACCGACCGCGCCCCCCTTCTCCTCACGCCGGAGATCGAAGGCCTCGTCGACGGCGAGATGACCGAAAAATTTCTCGCCGCGCTGAAGGGATTTATCTCCCCCTTCTACGTTGATCAGGAAAGCGCCGGAAAGATCGATCTTTCGGAGAGCGATTATCAAACGGCGCTCCTCTCCCGAGAGGAGATGGCGGAGAAAATCGCCGCGGCGGAAAGCTTTTTCGTCTTTTAGAAGGCCCTCATGAAGCGGATTTTACATATTTTGAAACGAAAGGATGACGCGGGGGCGGTGGAGGTGATCCGCGCCCAAGCGGAATCCAATGAGGTGACGGTTCTCTTGATTCAGGAAGCCGTTGATCTGGAGCTGCAGGGAATGAAAGCGAAGGTGGTCGCCCTTGCGGAGGACGCCAAAAATCAAAAGGCCTTCCATCCGCAAATCGGTTACAAAGAGATGCTCGATTATATTCTCGATTCAGAGACGGTGGTGACCTGGTAGAAGAGAGTTACTGGGCGTCCTGATACTCCTCATGCCACGCCATCTGAATCGCCTCCAAGATCGCCTCGTTCGATTTCTTCGGGTCGTCTTCAAAGCCGGGGAGTTCGGTCACCATCTTATGCAGATCGGTAAACCGGACCGTGAGGGGATCGAGCGTCGGATGTTTCTCCATAAGCAGCAGCGCGATTTCCTCCGCATCATGCCAGCCAATTTTCATCGAATCCCCCTGCGTTTGGACAAAGTCGCTTCGCGTTAGTGCTGTTCGGCCTTCCGGAACGTCTGTGTATTTTTCGGAATCTCCACCACCACATCCCCTTTGATCCGGGCCTGGCAGCCCAAGCGGGAGGTAAGGGTCAGCCCCTCCGCCGTGTCGAGACGGTCCTCTTCATCTTCATCCATCTCGGAGAGGTTCTTCTCGGTTCCTTCCCGAACGATCACGTGGCAGGTGGTGCAGGCGCAGTTTCCGCCGCAGTTGTGCTCCAGGTCGACATGGTTGTCGAGCGCCACATCAAGGATCGACTGGCCTTCCTTCGCCTCAAAGGTGACGTCTTGTCCCACATCTCCTAATTTAAAAGTCACTTTCGGCATGGTCTCTTTCTATAAATCAGAGAGCTTCTTTTCCTGAAGCGCCTCTTTTAATGTTTGATTCATTAAGGTTTCAGCAAGATTTTTGGTTGATTGATCGAGCCGGTCGAGCGCTTCGCGCACACGATGGTGATCGTTTCCGTTCATCGCCTCTTTCAAACCGGCCATGCTTTTTTCGATCTCCGCTTTTTCGGAGGGGTCGATCAACGCCGCCCCTTGGGAGAGGGCCTTCTCGGCATGACGCAAGACCGACTCCGCTTCGTTTCGCGCTTCGATGAACATCCGCTCGTTGAGATCTTCGCGGGCATGCTCGATCGAATCGGAGATCATCTTCTCCACCTCTCCGTCGGTCAACCCATAGGTCGGCTTCACCTCGATCGATTGTGTCTTCCCGCTTCTTAACTCCTTCGCGTTGACATTGAGGATGCCGTTCGCGTCGATCATGAAGGTCACCTCGATTCTCGGGATGCCGGCCGGCATCGGATCGATCTCGGTCAAATTGAATTTGGCGAGACTCCGGCAATCTTTCACCAGCTCCCGCTCTCCCTGAACGACATGGATCGAAACCGATTTCTGTCCATCGACAAAGGTCGTGAACGCTTCCTTGGCGCTGGTCGGAATTGTCGTGTTCCGGGGAATCAACCGGCTGACGACACCCCCCATCGTTTCAATCCCGAGCGAGAGCGGCGTGACATCGAGGAGGAGCATGTTGGTGATCCCCCCCGCGAGAATATCGGCCTGGACCGCCGCTCCGAGCGCGACCACCTCGTCGGGATTCAATTCGCTGTGAGGGGTCTTCTTGAAAAGCTCGGCGACCTTCTTCCGCACCAGCGGAATCCGGGTCGATCCGCCGACCAGAATCACCTCGTCGACCTGATCGGGCTTCAGATGCGCGTCGGCCAGGGCCTGGCGACACGGTCCCAGCGTCTTCTCGACGAATTCGGTGATCAGCGCATCAAACTCGGTTCGCGAAATCGTTCGGCGATAGTCGATCTTCTTGTCTGGAAAGGTCAGGACGATCTCCGCCTTCTCTTCAAACGAGAGTTGGCACTTGGCTTTCTCCGACACCAACCGGATCTCCTGAAGCGCCTCGGGCGCGCCGGAGAGATCAATGCCGCTCCGATCCGAGATTTCTCGAACGATCAAGCGCATTAACTGTTGATCGACATCATCGCCGCCGAGATGGGTATCGCCGTTGGTTGAGAGAACCTCGAAGATGCCGTTTTTGATCTTCAGGATCGAGACGTCGAACGTTCCCCCGCCGAGATCGTAGACGACGACCGTTCCTTCTTTCTTCTTCTGGAGGCCATAAGCGAGCGATGCAGCGGTCGGCTCATTGACAATTCGAAGCACTTCAAGCCCGGCGATCTTCCCGGCGTCTTTGGTTGCCTGCCGCTGGCTGTCGTTAAAATAGGCCGGCACAGTGATGACCGCCTGGCGGACCGGCTCTTTAAAAAAGGCTTCCGCCCGATGCTTGAGCTCCCTCAAAATAAAGGCGGAGATCTCCGGAGGGGTATAGAGCTTGCCGGCGACGGAGATGCGGACCACCTCCTGTTGCCCCCCTGTGAGGGCGTAGGGAACGAAGCTCCGGTCGTTGCCGACATCTTCCATCCCCTTGCCCATGAAGCGCTTGATCGAATAAATTGTCCGACCCGGATGGGTGATCAGATGCTCTTTCGCCTCTTCGCCGACAATCACCCCATCCGGACGGCCTTCCCATCCGAACGAGACGACGGAGGGAAGGATGGTCCGCCCTGCTGCGTCGGAGATGACGCGAGGCGCGCCTCCCTCCATGTAAGCCACCAGGCTGTTTGTCGTGCCCAGATCAATTCCGACCACTCTCGGCATCTAACTCCCTTTCTCCAGCTTGTCCATTCCGCTCTGAATATCGTTCAAAACCCGCTCCAGATAGGCGCGGCGCGCCAGAATCCGCTTCATCTCGGAAAGAGATCGCCGCTGCGCTTCCGTCAATCCGCTCCCTTCCGAAGTTTCTGATAACCGATCCCATTCTTTTGAGAGTCCTTCAAGCGCCCGCTCTCCTTCTTCCTGAATCTGTCCAAAACGCGCTTGCTCGCCCTTGAGCGCATCGAGGCGCCGCCCCCGTTGGTCGGGATGGTCCGGCGTTTCTTTTATGCTCTCCAACAATTCCTGCAATTCTAAAATTTCATCGAAGAGATCGGCCGGCGCCTCCGCGTCGACGGTACTTCCACCTTCGACCCACCGGACCAGATACTCCACCCTCTGAACAGGATCTCTTAAAACACGATAAGCCTTGTTCAAAACCGCTGAATTCTCCAAGCTGATCGCCTGCTCTTCCGAAGATTTCTTTTGATAGAAATCGGGGTGGAACTTTCGGCTCAATTCGTAAAAGGTGGCTTCGAGCCGGGCGGAATCGAGGCTCAATCGCGGTCCAAGCCCGAAAAGGGTAAAATAGTCGATCCCTTCAGGAATCCGCTGCAGCGTTCCACATTGATTGCAGAGATGAATCGAGTCGATCTGGGCGCCGCAATGCCAGCAGGCTCTTTTTGTGCTGACTTCGGACATTCCGGATAGCTTCATTCGAAATCTCAGGTCTATAAAATAGAACGGCCCCTCACGGGGCCTCTTTCAAACCGCAATTACGCCTTGATGGCTGCGGCCCTAAGCCTCAGGCCATCAAGAGCGCCGCTTCAACTCTGCACCGATCCCCTCATCCGTACAACCGCTAAGCGGAAAAAGATTCGCCGCACCCACAGCTGCGCTTCGCATTCGGATTGAGGAATTTGAAGCCGCCGCCGACCAGCTCATTGCTGAAATCAAGCGTCGTCCCGGCGAGATAAATCGCGCTCTTCTGATCGACGATCACGCGAAGGCCGTCGACTTCAAAGGAGGTATCATGGGCGGTGACTTCTGTTTCAAAGTTCAGATTGTACGAGAGGCCGGAGCAGCCGCCTCCTTGCACGCCGACCCGCAAAGCAACCTGACCGAGATTTTTTTTCTGGATGATCTCCTTGACCGCCTTGACTGCATTCGGCGTCACGGAGATCACCTGCTCTTGATTCGTTGTTGTTTCCATGGTTCCTCCGTTTCTTAAGCCAGGCCGTTCTTCTTTTTATA
>SCUR01000060.1 GCA_004297235.1 Candidatus Manganitrophaceae bacterium
TCCCCCTTCGGCCTCTTCGAAGAGGCCTTTTTTATTTTGAATGGCGCCGGTGAAGGCCCCTTTGACATGGCCGAAGAGCTCGCTCTCCAGGAGGGTCTCGGGAAGCGCGCCGCAGTCGATCGCGATGAAGGGAGCAAGCCGTCGAGGACTGTTTTCGTGGATCGCCTTGGCGACGAGCTCCTTGCCGGTGCCGCTCTCGCCGTAGATCAGAATCGTGGCGTTGCTGGGGGCGACCCTTCGAATCGTCTCGAAAAGGGCCCTCATCTTTTTACTTCCCCCAATGATCCCACAAAAAGAGGGGGGGATCTCTTCAGCCTCTCTGCTGGAAAGGGGTTTCTTGTCGGGGGCGGTGGAAGTCGCTCCCTGGTCATCCCGGACAACCTCGATGACCCGGGCCACCTTTCCATCTCGGTCAAAAATCGGATAGGCACGAAGCCGCTCGGTCGGGCCCGACCCCTCTCGCTCCGATCCGAGCCCCTCGGATCGGCCGTTCCGCTCCCCGATGGGGCTCGGCGGAAGATCGGATTCGGTCTCGCCCGGAGGAGAGGCTTCCCCCTCTAACGCAAAAGAAGCGCTTTCTTCTTGATGATTGGACTCGATGGTAAACCTCCCATCTTCAATTCTAAAAAAATACCGAAGAGTGTTCTCATCTTATTCAAATCGTCAAAACATGTCAAGATTTTGTTCACCGGCCTGGTTGTCTTTTCTACTTCCGGATGGTAGAATGCACCCACTTTTTTGAAAGGACGGAGTCTTGTGAACGTGAAATGGATTGTATTTCCCCTGCGGGCCGTTTATATCGCAGGTTTGTTTCTCATTTGTTTCCCCCCCGTTTTATTCGCCGCTCCCGCCGATCGCGCCCAGGCCTACTTTGAGGAGGGAATCGACCTCAACAAACAGCGGCGCTACGATGAAGCCCTTGAGAACTTTACCCAGGCGATCCACTTAAATCTAGACAACCACAAATACCATCAAGCGCTTTACATGACCCACATGGCCCTGCGCCGCGGCCCTCAAGGAATTCAGTTCTACAAAGATCTGGCGGCGAAACATCCGGCGAACGGAACGGTCCGCTACTGGCTCGGTCGGTTCTATCTTGAAAGCCGATCCCTGGAGGATGCGTCCAAGGAATTTCTGGAGGCCACTCGACTCGCGCCTCAAGATGAGCACGCCTTTGTGTCGCTGGGGCATGTCTATCTCCGCCAGGGAAAAGAGAAAGAAGCGTTGGAGGCCTACCTGCAGGCGAACAAGCGATCGCCCCGCATTGCGGTGGTCCACGCCGGCATGGGGAATATCTACTATCATCGAAAGAACCTGAACAAGGCGCAAAAAGAGTATGAAGAGGCCCTTGCAATCGATGCCTCGCTTACGGAGGCTCGCTACAATTTGGGCCTGATTTACGAGAAGAAGGGGGAGATCGCCAAAGCGGTGAAACAATGGCAAACGCTGATCGATGAAGATCCGAATGAGTCCAAGGCGCGCGAGAAGCTCGCGCGGGTTTATTTTTTAAGCGAGCGATACCTCGATGCGGTCCGGGAATACGCCACCCTTTCGCAGGTCCGGCAAAGCTCTCCCGAAGTTTTCTTCGCCCTGGGGGAATCGCAGATCCTGCTGGCGGCGAGCCTCTCCGATCCAAAGGAGCGTCAGGAGCTGATGGCCATGGCGGCTCAGGCCTTCCAGAGAACCGTCGAGCTCGATCCCAAAAACGTCCAGGCACGTAAATATCTGGATCGCCTGAACTCCGAGAAACCTGCGCCGGCCCAAAAAAAAGAAGGGGCACCGTCGGAAAAACCGGCAAAGAAAGAGAGCACAAAGTGAAAACCTGTCACCTTTATCCAATCTTTGGCGGAATCCTCATCTCCACGATCCTCTGTTTGACGCGGATACCTTCTCTCGCTGCAGAAAGAACTTACGATTGTGCGGCGCAGGAGAATCTGGACAAGCCGACCACCGTTGAGATTCTCCTGGCAAAGAAATGGAAAGACCGTACCGAAGAAGTGAAGCAATCGTTCACCGCGGCGGATGGATCGCTCAAGGTTCGAATCAAGTTTTTTCCCTTTTTGGACCCTCCCGCAAATATCGGCATCGGCCAATGCGTTTCCGCCGAGCAGGCGAGGCTTGCCATTCGCGAGGCGATCCGATACAACGGAAAGGTCGATCGGCTGATCATCCAAGACATCATGCCCCACCACTGGATCAAGATCGGGACAACCGATACCTCCGAGCTGACATGGATTCCGATTAAACCGGAAGAGCTGGCCCGATTGACCGACCCCTCCCTCACCACAGAGCAATTTCATGATCTCTACAGGCAGCTGGCCCGCCAGAAGGAAAAAAAATTGCCCTTCGGAATGGGAAGCGAGCAACGCCCGGAAAACCACTGATCCTTCTTTCCCACCCGCGCAATGAGACTCCTCTTTTTGAAGCACTTCCGGAGCGGTCCCTGCACTGTCCGATCGGGCGCGCCGCGACGAAACAGGAGAGGGTCAGGAGGGCGGGGCGGGAGGGTGCGCCTTGGGATTTTCCCGGCTCTTCTTCTTTTGACGGCTGGACTCAAGCGCTTGTCCAACCAAGGTGAGGAACTGATCGATATGGTAAAGCGGTTTGAGGTAATAATGAAAAGCGCCGCGAAGAATCGCTTCCTTTGCGACCTCCTCGGACGCATTCCCGGTCAGAAGGATCACTTCTGTGTGGGGAGCCATTTCTTTAAGCTCCTTTAAAAAATCAATCCCGTTGACCCATCCGGGAAGGTCGAAATCGATGGTGGCCAGATCAAACCGCTCCTCTTGAATCTTGCACAAGGCGTCCTCGCCGGTCACCACCGAGACCGCCTCATACCCCGCGCCGGTGAGGAGATCGACCAAAAGCTCTCGGAAGGTTTTATCATCGTCCAACACCAAAATCCGAGGCCGCTCCATCTTCATCTCTCCCGATCCTTTTCGACTTGATCATAAGTATACAAGATGGCCGATCATATTAGGGGGACGAAGGGCTCTCATTCCTG
>SCUR01000559.1 GCA_004297235.1 Candidatus Manganitrophaceae bacterium
GCCGTGGAGATCGCCGGCGTCGAGCTTGACGCCGATCTCCCCCCGCTCCAATTTCAGCAGCACCTTGTCGACCCGGTCGGGCAAGCTTTTGAGCAGTTCGAGGCGTTCGAAGAGATCGGTCTCAACGCTTCGGAGCAGGCGCCGCGGACTCCAATGCGACTGCCACGCCTTTTGAACGAACGGCTCCAGCTCCCGGTTGAAATCAAATTCAGGATAGAGAAGAAGCCCCATCCCCTCGGTCGTCAGGATCGCCTTGCCGAAGAGGGCGAAGTCGGAGGGGAAGCGGATGCCGTTCCGGGCCCCCTGGTTGATCGCTCGGAAGAAGGCGCGCGCGGCGCTCGGCGAATGCGGCGAGTAGAAGAATTCGCTCAAGACGTTGAAGAGATCTTTCTTAAAGCGGCTCACATCGCTCCGCTCGTCGATCAACGCCAGGCGGAGAAAGTGTTTGGCGAATCCTTCCATATCTTTTTTGACGAAGGCGAACAGGGTGTGAAGGAGGGCCCGTCGCGCCTCCTCGTCCAGATAACCGACCATTCCGAAATCGTGCAGGCAGAGCGCCCCGTCGGGGGTGGCGAAGAAATTGCCGGGGTGGGGGTCGGCATGGAAAAAACCGGCGGTGAGGAATTGCTCGAAGAAGGCATCGACTCCGATCGAAGCGAGCCGCTTCCGATCGATTCCCAACGCTTCCATCCCGGCCAGGTCGTCGGCCTTCACCCCGTGAGAGAAGCTCATCGTCAAGACCCGCGTCGTCGTCCACTCCCAATAGATACGGGGAATGCGGATGTTTTGATTCTCTTTGAAGATCTCCCGAAAGCGCTCGGCGTTCTGTCCTTCGACCTGAAAGTCGAGCTCGCGCAACGTCCAGTCGGCGAACTCTTTTACAATCCGCGACGGCTGATAGGTTTTCCACTCCGGGATGAACCGCTCCGCCAGGCCGGCGAGATAATAAAGAATATGAATATCCTGCCGGATGATCTTTTCGATCTCCGGCCGCTGCACCTTGACGGCGACCTCCGTCCCGTCGGGCAAGAAGCCGCGATGGACCTGAGCGAGCGATCCGGCCGCGACCGGCTTCTCCTCGAACGATTTGAAGAGGCGCTCCGGCGGGCCGCCCAGCTCATCGACGATGATCCGGCGGACCTCCTCGTAGGGAAAGGGGGCGACATCGCTCTGGAGCTTCGAGAGCTCGCGGGAGAGCGATTCGCCGACCAGATCGGCCCGCATGCTCAACACCTGTCCCAGCTTGACGAAGGTCGGCCCCAACCGCTCCAGCACCGATCGGAGGACGGCGGGGGAGAGCATCGGCCCGCGCTCGTCGATCTTCAACAACGTGGCCTCGGGAGCTCTCCGGGTGTACAGGGCGCGGAGCCGAAACCAGAGGGGGATGGAATACTTCAGCCGCAGCCGCCGGATCAGAAGGCTCCCCCCCGATTCGAAGACGACCCCGACGATGGTCCGCAATCGGTTCAGGTCGGTCCATTTGAATTGAAGCGATCGGTCCTTCATCTCAAGAAAGCATCAAGCTGAGGGGGAGGCATGTTGCGGGCTCTTGACCGTCAGGACCGGGCAGGGGGACTGCCGGACGACCCGCTCCGCCTGGCTCCCCATCATGAGGTGCGAAAGACCGGTCCGCCCGTGGGTCCCCATGACGATCAGGTCGGCCTTATTCTTCCGCGCGGCCTGGATGATCTCGACAAAAGGAACCCCATCCGCCAGCTCCGCGCTCGCCTCCAACCCCTCTTTTTCGGCCTGCTCGACGAGGTCGTGGAGCAGCGCATTGGATCGGTCTTTCATGAAGGCATATCCCTCGTCGGACATCGGGGTCATCTCGTCGGGATGATCGGGCCACTCCAGCGTGTGGATGAAGACCATCTTTGCGCCGACCCGCTTGGCCATCGAAAAGGCATAATCAACCGCCTCGTTCGAGAGTTCCGAAAAATCGGTTGGGACCAATATTGTCATGATCTGCATGGCGTCCCTCCTTTTCTCTTACTTCTTCTGAGAGGTTTCTTTCCGTCTATGATGCGACCACAGGGGTCGTAAGATTATTCTGGACGAACGCCGGCGCGACGGCAACCCCACAAAGGGGGGGTGACCGATCTCTCCGGGGGGAGTGCGGGACGATCAAAATATCGATGCGGCGCGCTGTTTTATGGGAGGGGAGGGGTGTCTATCGTGGGTCGGGCGGCGATCCCGGTAGAGACGTCCCGCCGGGACGTCTCTACCTCAGGGCGTTTTATTTGAAGACCGGTTTTGGTGTGGCCAAGGTCGCCGTCGGCAACACCGGCAGGCGCAGCGCCTCCTCGGGGATGGTTCCCTCCAGCGCGTGGAGGAAGGAGACGATCGAATCGACCTCCTCTTCGTTCAGCTGCTTTCCGAGCTGGAGCCGTCCCATGATTCGGACCGCTTCCCGCAGATCCCAGATCGATCCGTCATGGAAGTAGGGGGCGGTTCGGGTCACGTTCCGCCAGAGGGGGACCTTGAAGACGTGGCGATCCTGCTCTTTCTTGGTGACATTCTGCCGTCCCGGATCGTCGCTGAACTCGTACCGGCCGAAGATGCCGAACTTCTGATACATTCCCCCGCCGGCGCCGACCCCGTTGTGGCAGGTGACGCATCCTTTTTGGATCACCTGTTTGAGCCCCTGTTTTTCGGCGGGGTTGAGCGCGCCCGCGTTCCCTTTCAAGAAGTCGTCGAATCGGGACGGGGTCAGAAGGGTCCGTTCGAAGGCGGCGATCGCCTTGGCGATGTTGTCGTAGGTCAGCGGATCTTTCTCCGTGGGAAAGGCCTTCTTGAAGAGCTCGACATATTCCGGGATGGTCCGAAGGCGCGAGAGGACCATCTCCTGATCGGGCATCGCCATCTCCACCGGGTTGAGGATCGGGCCTTTCGCCTGATCTTCAAGGGTCGCGGCGCGGCCGTCCCAGAACTGGACGAATTGAACCCCGGCATTGAGCACCGTCGGAGAGTTTCTTCCCCCCAGCTGGCTGAGGTGTCCGGGGGAGGTCGGAAGATTGTCGACCCCGCCGGTGGCGAGATTGTGGCAGCTGTTGCAGCTGATCGCCATGCTTTTCGAGAGCCGCGGCTCGAAGAAGAGCATCTGTCCCAGGCGGATTTTTTCCGGGGTCGTGGGGTTCTCCGGTGGCGAGGAGATCCGATCGGGAAGCGGCTTGAAAAACTTATTCGCCTCTTGGACCAGATCGGCCTCTTGCGCGTAGGCCGTCGAGACGATGAAAATGGAAAAAATAAAAAACGCTTCCCAGAATATTTTCACCCGATTCATCTGTGCAAACCTCCTCTCCCTGGGCGGTCCACCGCCCTAAAATTGTTTCCCAAGAATGAGGATGGTTTCAGATCGGTCGGCTAAGAAGCGGCCTTCTGCTCGCCGCTCCGTTTCCGGGGCGATTTCGCGCGCGGCGCCGATTTAGGTTTCAACGCGGCCGCCGGCTCACTCGAGCTGTGCTCGGAGCTGTGCTCGGAAAGGACCCGCCGTTCGGCTTCCAGCCAATCGTCGAGATCGTTTCCATGATGCTCGCCTCTCATCAGATAAAGCGCATAAGCCCGTTCGGCGATTCGCTCCTGCAGCGACCGATCGTCCATCCTCCCGTTCGTCTCTTCCTGGGTCAACTCCTGATCTTTTTTAGGGGTTGGCTTTTTCATAGGGTTCCTCCTTATCCATGGGCCCGATGCCCGTCTCGGCAGTTGATAATGATGTCGCGAGTGATACCGGTCGGCCAGACTTGCTAGGTTTGTCTCTCGAAGCGGCTTCGAGAGGCGTTTTGGAGGACCCGTCCTAGCATGAGGTCATTTTGTCGCAGGCTGAGGAGGTCGCGCAATCCCCCGAACGGGGCGTTTATCGATCGGCGACCGCCCGGCCTTCTCTTTCCGGCCAAATTACCGATAAGGATATAACAAAAAGCCGTCACGGGTAAAGGGGGATTCTTTGAGAGGAGGGGGCCTCCTCTTTTTTTGACAAAAAGTCATCTCGAATCCCCCGTTCTTTAGGGAAGTCGATTAGGTTCGACGAGACAGAGCGTCGTTTCGTGTTTCTGGTCGGGCGCGAAGCTCCGGCGGGAGAGATCGGGTGTTCAACACTCACCCCACCGGGGGGAGCGAGGCGATGACGATCCAATACTCCTGGACCGCGTGGACGACCCGCATGAAGTTGTCGAACTCGACCGGCTTCTGAATGTAGGTGTTGACGCCCAGGTTGTAGGTGCGCACCACATCTTCCTCTCTCGGGGAGGCGGTCAGCACGATGACCGGAATCGATTTAAGCGCCTCATCCTTCTTGATCTGCTGAAGCACTTCCATCCCCCCGACCTTCGGCAGGTTCAAATCAAGCAGGATCATGCCGGGGCGGGGCGAGGCGGTCGGGTCGCTGTATTTTCCTTGGTGATAGAGATAGTCGAGCGCCTCCTGTCCATCTCTCACCACAATCAGTTCGTTTTTTACTCTCCCTCTGGCGAAGGCGCGCCGGGTGATCTCGATATCCTGAAGGTTGTCTTCCACGAGAAGGATCTTCACCGGTTGAAGAGAATGACTGGACATGGCCGTCTTGCTCCTTGCCTAAAGATGAATGACGATGCTTCTAACCCGCCCGTTTGGGCAGGGTAAAGAAGAAAGTGCTTCCTTTGCCCAGCTCGGATTCCACCCAGATTTTCCCGCCGTAGCTCTCGATGATCTTCTTGCAGATCGCCAGCCCCGCGCCGGTCCCCTCGAATTCTTCTTGCGGATGGAGCCGCTCGAAGAGGCCGAAGATCTGCTCTTGATAACGGGGATCGATCCCGATGCCGTTGTCCTTGACCGAAAAGAGATAAGATCGGCCCTCCTCTTTTAGATCGATCTTCACCTCCGGAGTAGACGATGTGTTGAATTTGACGGCGTTGGAGAGGAGATTCTTGAAGACTTCTCCGATCTGCGTCGGATCACAAAGGACGGTCGGCAGCGGGGTAGGCCGTTCAACCCGGGCCTGTTTTTGCCGAATGGTGTATTCCAGGTCTTGCTCGACGCGCAAGAGGATCTCATTCAGATCGACCTGCTGCCAGGTCGGCGCCTTTCGGGAAATGGAGGCGAGCGTGAGCAGATCATGAATCAAATCTTTCATCCGAACGGCGGACGACTGGAGGAAATGAACATAACGGCGTCCTTCCTCATCAAGCAGGTGGGCGTAATCCTCGGCGAGGAATCCGGCGAACGCCTCAATCCCCCGCAGCGGTTCCTTCAGGTCGTGTGAAACGACATGGATAAAATCGTCCATCTCGCGGATTTTCTCGCGCAGTTTCTGTTCCGTTTGTTTCCGGTCGGTGATGTCGCGGACGATGCTGATGACCTGTTGTCCTCCCTCCGTTTCGATCGGACTGAGGCTGATCTCTACCGGAAATTCACTCCCGTCCTTGCGCAGCCCCGCCAGATCGAGGCCGGCCCCCATCGGCCGGGTCCGCGGCTGGGCGTGATAGCTCTCCCGGTGGCCGACATGCGCTTTTCGAACGCGTTCGGGCACCAGGATCTCAATCGGCTGGCCGAGCAGCTCCCCTCGGCAATAGCCGAAGAGCGTCTCCACCTGAGCATTGACCAGCGTGATCCGTCCGCCCCGATCGACGATGATGATGGCGTCGGGAGCAGCCTCCAAGAGACCCTCGAACTTTGATTCCGCTTTTCGAACCTGTTTCGCGAGCTCCTCTCCCTGTGCAGGAGGGGCGTCGTGCCCGCCGCGAAGCGGCTCTTCCTTCTTTTTTCCGTCTTTTATTCCGTCCAAGTTGTCCCCTTTTGCTTCCTTCATGGGAGATCGCACGAGATGATATCAAAGCGGGGCGGGGAAGGCAATAACGCTCCCCTCCCAGCCGTCGCCGTTGACAGCCATCCATAAGGAGAATATAATTCGCTATCCGTCAACCGGATTAATATGGATTGTATCCTTTATGAGCACGATCAATAAAGAGACCATTCCTATCCTGCTGGTGGAGGACAGTCCGTCCGACATCGCCGTCATCCAGCGCTCCCTGAAAAAGGGGGGGATCACCAATCCGGTCCACATCGCGCGCGACGGCCAGGAGGCGATCGATTTTCTCCACGAGCGGTTTGCCAACCCCGGTGTGTTGATCCTCGATATCCATCTTCCGAAAGTCAACGGCATCGACGTCTTGCATGAGGCCAAGCAGATCGACACCGAGATCGTCGCCATCATGCTCACCAGCCACGCCTCCATGAAAACGGCGATCCAGGCGCTTCGAAGGGAAGGGGCGTTTGACTATCTCGAGAAATCGAAGGATGACCTTCCTCAATTGGTCGAAGCGGTCCGGTTGGCGATCGAGAAGCGGGTTCTTCAGCTTCAAAGCCGCTGGGTCGTCGAATCCGAGGGGAGCGAGCGGGTCGTCGACATGAAGAAGGTTCAAGAGCGGTTCGATCTTTCGGACCGGGAGGTCGATGTCGTCAAGTGTCTCTGCCGGGGCGACGCCAACAAAGAGATCGCCGACCGGCTCTTCATCAGCGAGCTGACCGTCAAGGGGCATCTCAAGAAGATTTACCAAAAGATGGATGTCCACAATCGCGCCACCCTGGTTTCCAAAATCCTCTCCGGCGCGATGCTCGACGTTTGATCCCGAAAACCTCATCATCGAGGAAGGCCTAGCCCGTAGTGTCTTCCCCCGCGCGCGTCGGAAGTGCAAGGTGTCGTTCGATTCCGGATCACGACCGGATCGATCAGATCGCCGCAGCAGACGCATCGCGCCATGGCGATTCCCCCTTCCATCGTTACGACCCGCTCTTCCACCATCATCCCCCGGCATCTCAAACATCTCATTGAAATCCTCCTTATGGTA
>SCUR01000560.1 GCA_004297235.1 Candidatus Manganitrophaceae bacterium
GGGGTGTGGTCGATCTGGTCTTCGCCGATGAATTGAAGGCTGCCGTCGCTGTCGGCTTTGTAGACCCGGAGGGTCCCTTTCGGGAGCGGCATGCCGAGACGGTTCTCCTTGGTGTTGGCCAGCTCCACGTAGACGCCGATCTTTTGATTCGTGATCGGCATGCCGTACTGGGTTCGATAGAAGTGCTGCGCGCCGTAGTAGAGGAAGCGCTTCTTGACCGGCACCTGGTTGGCGGTAAGCAGCGCGACCTGCTTGGTCTGGTTGTCTTTCAACGTCGTCGGACGCTGCAAGGAGTAGAGGTGGTATTCGAAGAACGATTCTTCCTTGAACGGCGCGGAGGCCGGCTTTGCTTCGGCCGCTTCCAATTTGCGCAGGCCTTCGTACGGGCCGTATTGGTCCAGCACCCGGTGTACATCCCCCGCCACCAGCTTTAGCTTGGCGTTCTTGAACGTCGCCCCGCTCCTGTTGTCGAGCGTCACCCAGCCGGTTAGATCAATCTTCTGATCTTCCTTATCGAGGACGGCGACGTAGTCGCTCTTCCAGCTCATCCCGCCGGTGAGATAGGTCGCCTCGACCTTCTGGGGGCGCGTGATCTGATTCTCCAATCGCCAAACCAAAGTCGGGTTGGGGAGGAGATTTTCGGGGAGGCCGGGGAAGATCAGCTTGCCGGGATGATCGGTAAAGATCCGATCCCCCATCCGGTAGACGATCCCCCCGTTGGTGCTGAGGATCGTGATCGGGACTTCCACGCCGTCGCGAACGACCTTGATCTCCTTGCCGACGAACTTGTCGAGGAGCTTCTGCGGGGAGAGGAGATCATATTCATAATTCTGCTCCAACACGTTCAGGCCGGCCGGGTCGGCGAGCGAAACGATATGGACCGTCTGCGGCATGATATGGCCGGCGACGTCGGAGAACTTCAATTCGGTCACCCCTTCGGGAAGGGTGAGGCGCCGGATCTCCTTCACCAGGCCGAGATTGCTGTTGTAGACGGTTACGGAGACCCCCTCCTGGTCGTCCGCGCTACTCGCCCGCTCGTAGGGTTTCTCCTGGGGCGCGGCCGCCTCGCCGCCGGTCATTGTCAAAAGGAAAGCCGCCGCCAGGGCCAGCGGCGCGATGATTAAAAAGAATTTGGTCTTCATGACTCCTCCTTGGGATAAGTATGGCGCTTATCCAGTTAGACAGCGGAGGCGGAAAAAGGTTCCAAGTTTTTTGGAAAATTACTTTAATTCGGATGAGGAGGAGCGGCGGGAGCGTTCTCTTTCGGCTTTTCAGGAAGGAAAGTCAGCTCGATCTGCATCGTCGAGGAGGGCTTCCTCCCGGACGGGGGAGCATTGGGCGAGCGCTGCGATTCGGAGATAATCTCTCCGATTTGAGCCAGTTCCGTTTTGAATCGGCTGTATTCGGACTTGGGGAGGTCCAACAGGAAATGCGGACGGGCCTCCTCTCGATCGTCTTTTTCAGCGGCCGGATGAATCGTCCCGCCGCTGCGCGCGACGATCTCGTTCACCCGGGCGGTGAGCTCCTCTTTTTTATCCGGGGGAGCGTTCGTGATCAAGGTGAGGACGATGTCGGGAGCAGAGAGCTGCGCTTTTTTCAATGGCGCTTCGGCCGTCGGCCGGCTTCCGGCCGAGTCCGAAAGGGGAGCCCCTGCAAGGGGGTTTGTTTCGGATTTCGATTCTTGGGCCGTCTCTTGCTTCGGCGCCCGCGCCATCAGGGCCCGATCGCGGCTGTCCGAGGATTCAAGACGGCCGGCCTCTCGCGCGGCGATCTTGTTCTCTTGGAGTCGCTCCGCTTCGGGCGGGGCGGAAGGGGGGACGCCCGCCGGAGCGAACGCTTTCGGCGGCGCCTCGGCCGGTTCCGGATCGGACGGCGGCGGTCGCTTGAGGGGGGAGGCGGCTTCCGTCGGAACGGAGAGAGCCCTCTCCGTTTGGATCGGCTCATTGGCCCGATAAAGATAAACGGCCAGGCCGACGACGAGAAGGAGCGCCGTGGCATGGAGCGGGATCTTGATCCGAAACGGCCGGAAGAGACGTTCCCAGGGGGTCGGCTTCTCCGCTTCGGTCCGGATGCGCGCCATCACCTGTTGCGAGAATCCGGCGGGAGGCTCCCCTTCCGGAAGGCCTCTCACCCCCTTGATTCCGTCCGAGAGCTGTTTGACCTCCGAAAGACAGAGGGGACAGGAGACGAGGTGATCCTCGATTATCCGGCGTCTGGGGTCATCGAGCCGTTTATCTAAATATTCCGAAAGGTGCTCTTGGATCTGGTCGCAATTCATCCTTCTATCCTCGCGTGGGCGCCCCGTGAGCAGAACATCTCTGAACCGGCGAGCTTCCGGCTTTGCCGGTGCGAGCGCTTGAGGTGGAGGGGCATCGGAGAATTCATCTTAGCCTTTATCCGCACGGGCCCCCACATCAAAATAATCGGCGAGCTTCGCCTTCAAAGCGAGACGCGCCCGGTGGAGCCGGGACTTGACCGTGCCGAGGGGGAGCTTGAGGATGCGGGCGATCTCTTCGTACGGGACCTCCTGAAGATCGTGGAGCAGGATGATCAGCGCTTCCTCCTCTTTCAAGCCGTTCAGCCCTTCCTGGATGCGGGCGTGGGTTTCTTTCCGCTCGGCTTCTTGAGCGGGGTTCGGTCCGGGATGAGGGAGATCGGCGAGCGGATCGGGCGCTTCCGCCGAGTCGATCGGATCGAGCGCCGCTCTGCGGGCCTGATCGACGCCGAGGCGCTTTCGCCGGTTGATCGCCTGGTTGACGGCGATCCGGTAGAGCCAGGTGGAGAAGAGGGCGTCGCCGCGAAATTCCCGGATCGCCCGATAGGCGGCGAGAAAGACCTCTTGCGCCGCATCGGACGCCTCTTCGCGATCCCCCAGCCAGCGATAGAGGAGATTGAAGATCGGCTTCTGATGGCGTTGAATGAGGATCTCGAAGGCGTCGGTCTCGCCGTTCTGGACCCGCTGTACCCACTCCCAGTCCGTTCCGTCCATCTGATTTATTGAGACAATGTAATCAGGAAAAAGTTCCTTCTCTATTTACAAATAATTCCATCGAAAAAACGTCGCCGCCTGGCCGCAATACCGGTTCTCCTCGTCCAACAGGTTCCAGACCACCGCCTGCTCTATAAAAAATCGGCGGCCGGTGCGGGAAATCCGAATGCCTCTGTAATGGTCGATGAATCCCTTTCGGGTCACCTCCTCCAGGAGACGGGCCCGCTCTTCCCGGCTGACCGGCTCGGCCGTCAGACGGGAGGGCGTTTGGGTAAACGTTTCCCAGGGCGTCTCCCAAAGGGCGAGCGCGGTCTGGTTGCCGTAATTCAGAATGGGGTCCGGCTCGGTTCCGTGGGAGACGACAACGAAAGGGGCATGGAAGAGCCGTTCGGCGAGCCGGCTGAAAGAATCCGCCGGCGCCAGGAGCTCCCGGCCGGTCCAGTGTGTGAAGCTTCGGAGGAGCCGCTCGGTCTGCTGGGTAAAGAAGGCGTTCGTCTTCGCGTCTATCGGCATCGCTTCGCTCTGAACGATGGGCGTTGTTACGACGAGCGAATTATGGCAGAAAGAGGGTGTTCCGACAAGAGGGAGAATCGGTATTCTCCAAAGGCGGAGCGTCAGTCAGGCGGCCCCTCTTTCCTGCTGTCGAACGGGAGGTCCGAGCAGGGTCGGCGTGATAAATTCGGTGAGCGCGTCGATGAGGAGGTGCCGGTCGGTCGGATAGACCTCTTTGATTTGTTGGTTCGCCAGCTTCAGCACCTCTTCACGGGGAGTCGCGGTTTCCTCCGAAGAGAGGCGGATCAGCGAATGGATGATTCCTTCGATAAGGGTCTGAATCCGAATGTTCTTCCTCTCCCGATCCAAGTCCGGGAAGGCTTCGTCGACCAGGTCGGAATGGACCGCGGCGAATTGTTCGGCCAGATAGTGCCTGATCTCTTTCGGCAGGGGGCGAATCGATCTTTCCACATACATCTTCAAACACTCCCTTCTTTATTTAACCAGTGGGTGGACGGGAGAAGCGTCGTCCGATTCTTCCCGTTTTTCCGCGAGGAAGAAGGCCCGCCCGACGCCGATCTCCCCGGCCATGCCGAGCTCCTTGCCGGCCTCATAAAGGCGGATCTCTTTAAAACCGCTCTCCCCCAGCGCCGATTGGACCTCGTCCGGCGAATGGCATTTCTGAAAGAGGGTGACGTCCCATCGGCGCCACACCTCTTCCCGGCGGAACAGGGTGATCTCGGCGCGCCCCAGCCGCGTGTTGGAATCGTAACCGCCTCGAACGATGCAGACGTGATCCTCCTCCACAATGGACGAGGATTTCTCCCACTCGCGCAGGTAGGCTTCCTCCAGGTTCAGATCGAAGAGAAATCGTCCTCCCGCCGCCAGCGCCCGGTAGACGTTCCGGAAAACCGCCGTCAGCTCCGTCAGCTCGATCACATGGTTGAGGCTGTCGAAGGTGGAGACGGCGGCCTGAAATTGGGGTGCAAGACTGAAAGCGCGGGCATCCAAGGGGAAGAAATCGGCGGCGGGGACATTCTGCCGCGCAAAACGGAGCATTCCTTCGGAGGCGTCGATGCCGGTGACCCGGTAGCCGCGCGCGGCGAGCTCCCGCGTCAGATCTCCCGTTCCGCAGCAGAGATCGAGAACGGCGGCGCCCGGCGGAATGCGGGAGAGGAGCAATCGCTCCAAGATCGGAAGCGCTTGGCGATGGAATCGGGCGCCCCAGTATCGGTTGTAGAACCAGGCGAGGCGGTCGTAGCCGACCTCATTCTCCACCGGCGGCATCGATCCTCTCCGATTCGAAAACGTTGAAATTATCGCGTAGATGCATATAGAAATGGTAGCGAATTGACGCGGTGGTTTTCAATGGAGCGGGCGGGTAAAGGGATTGCATTTGGACGACGGATATGATTTAACCCGAAAGGACCGCTTGGCGCAATCCTGAATTGGGATTAGATCGAGCGGCCCTTTCCGGGGAGAGGGGAAGCTCGGAGCGCAGATCACCGACCGTAATGAGGCGCGCAACGAAGGCCCGAAGCGGCCGATTCGGGCGGTCTGGCCCGGCGGCGTAGTGTCCGATAAAGAGGAGAGCTGTCTCGGAAGCGTTGAAGCGAGAGCGGCGGCGCGATTCAGTCCGGATTTTGCTCGGTGTAGTGGGCGACGACCTTGATGATCTTCCCTTCGGGGTTGAAGAACATCACCTCCGCTGCGAGGAGGTTCTTCACGCTCCGATAGTAGAGGACGACGCTTTGAATCGAGGTGAGGACGTGGAAGAGCTCAAATTTTAAATCGGGATAGGCGGCCAGCCCTTTCGCGAAATAATCCCGCAGGCGCTCCTTCCCTCGGATCGTTCCCGACGGCTCATTGAAGAGCCGGATCACGAAGGGGGAGGAGAATTCTATCTCATCGGCATAATGGGCGAGGATCTTCTCCATGTCGTGCCCGTTCCAGGCGGCGATCCACTCGTTCGCAAACGGTCTTGCCTGTGCGTCCGAAATCATCTCTGCTCCTTTGGTTCGGATAGGTCGTAGCGCATGATCGGCCGGGTCTCGGAGCGACGGAGTTTTTCTTTGAATCCGGCCTTTCGAAAAGCGGAGGCGATTCCGATCCAGGCGAAGGGATCGGGCATCGACGCTTTCTTCGGCTCGACCGGATAACCTTCCACTGCGTCGGCCCCGTTCTCCCTCGCATAAGTCACCGCCGCCTCCAACAGCCGAGGGGTGACCCCTTGCCGCCGGAACGGTTTGGAGACGAAGAGACAGGTGATCGACCAGACCGGGGTCCCGTCGATCGGCTTCAAAATCCGCGACCGCGCCAACGCAGGATAGACCGCTCGCGGGGCGATCGCGCACCAGGCGACCGGTTGCTCCGCCGCATAGGCCAAGATTCCGAGAGGGACTTTAGAATGAACCAGTTTTTGGAGGGAGGCCTTGTTCCGATCCCCCTTCTGTCGCTCAAATTGGGAGCGGGTCAATCTCCAAAACATGCACCAGCAGCCGCCGCACGCCCCGCGCGGGCCGAAGAGCGCTTCGAGATCTTCCCAGTTCCGGGGGGTCAGCGGTTGAAAGGTGAGCGGGGGGCTATTCCGGTCGCGTCGAACGGATCGACTCATCGGGCGATTCCTTTTAGGTCACTAAGATCGGCATCGGCTCGGATGATTCTATCCATTTCGAGGAGACATCGCAAGTGTTCGATGTGCAAATTGGGTGACGGACAGGTGCGATCTTCACCGAAGCGTCCAGGAGACGCGCTCTCTTTTTGGAGATCTTCCCCTCCAGATCGGAAGCGATTTCTCCCGTTGCGCATCCCGATTTCGTGATATGGCTCACTCTTTCGCGTGAATCTTACCCCATTGCACGATTGTGGGAGGGTTTCCAATTGACACCGAAATACCGGTTTGTTAGTGTCGCAAAGATCCTGCAGGTCCGGCCGCAACCCACCGACACAAGGGTCGGTCCCGCGAGGAGATCGAACAGGAGAACGTGATGAAACTGATCCGTGGCATGATCATCTCGCTGCTGCTTTTGTGGGGATCGGGTTGTACGCCGGAGGTGCCGCGCTCTTCGCAGAACAATGAATCGCCGGGGATCACCGCCTCCGGAGCGGCCGCGAAGCTGAGCGACTCCGAATACAACGCCCTGACGGCCGAGCAGAAGTATGCCGTCGCGAACAAGCTGATGGGAACCCTCTACAAAGGGGTTCCGGCGGCGGAGTTCTTCAACGTGGAGGCGGGTCTGGCGAATCCGGCGTTGAGGAGCGGGTCGAATTTCATCGCCGATATGCAGACGGCGCTCTTGCGTCCCGTGGAGGACAAAGAGATTTATCTGGCCCGGATCGACGAGAAGTATGTTTTCGACGAGGTCCGCAAGCCGATCGAAGTTCCCCTGGCGATGCTCTTCGAGTTTCCGGTCAGCCGCGATTATTTTCACCGATGGATCGCCTACAACCTGGCGAACACCATTCTTTTCTCTCCGGCGTTGGAGAACGATTCGGTCGATTACACCGACATCCAAGATATATACTTCCGGCTGGTCCGGATGATGGAAGAGGGAAAGGGCATCCGCGATATCGTCTACGAGCAGATGATCTCGCAGGAGAATTGGCGGCGCTTCCGCTCTCCGGAAGACAACACACGGGAGATGATCGAGATCTTCCTCGGTCTCTTCGACCGGGACGCCGATGTCCCCAAGGCGGCGATCGCCTGCAAGAACTGGTCTCTCACCGACGATCAGCAGGGATATCAGCTGGTCATCGGATTCGATGAGAACACAACCCCGCAGCAGGTCCTCGGCGCGACGATCATCAGCTGCTACGATTTTTATCGTCTTCTGTCGCAGCACCCGCTGCTGATCCCCCGAATCGCCGCGGTGCTGGTCGATCACTTTTTCGTCGGATATCCGCCCGAGAAGAGGGCGGAGCTGGTCAACTCCATCGCCGCCGCCCGCCCGACGACTTTCGACCAGCTTTTCTGGATCATTCTCTTCTCCCGGGAATATCTCATCCAGGCCGAGCGGCCGAAGAATTTCGAAGAGACCTTCTTCAACGTGGCGGGCCGGATTCAATGGGCCCCGTATGACCGCTTCTTCGCCGATCTGAACAATCCGTTCAGCGGCTCCTCGTTCCCGACGCTCAGGAACATGGGGCAGGCGTCGGTCACCTATAAGCTCGGCCGATTCCCGGAAGTCCCCCTCGACTCGCTCAGCTTCTCCTACTACCACAAGGCGGTCCGCGAGCGGCTCTTGATCGACCGGAAGAGCGACGCCTTCAACACCGCCGACGGCGGATGGCAGAAGGAGTTCATCAACGTCCCGCTCCAGGGAGACGATTTCATCCATTATCTTTTCCTCTCGGTCGTCTCCCGGAAGGCGACGGAAAATGAGCTGCTGGTCTTGAACGACGTGATCGTCAAACGGAGATACCAAACCAATAAGGAAGGACAGGCGATGATCGTTCTCGATTACTTATCGCGGCTCGCCGAGCTCTATGCCTTTGTCGCGGTTCGATAGGAGGAAGTTCATGAATCGAAGAAGCTTCGTGAAATGGATGGGGATGCTGGCGGCGTCGGCCGTTCTGCCGCTGGAGCTGGCGCGCCCCGCGACGCGGGCGGCGCGGAACCTAAAGGCGGCGCTGCTGGGGGAGGTCCACTACGTCCGTCCGGCGGTGATGCCGAAAGTGATCATGATCTTTCTCTACGGCGGGCCGTCGGAGCTGGCAGGCAATTTGACCAATATCGCCGAGATCAACGCCAACTCCCAAAATAAGTATCCCGACGCGATTCTTCCGACCACGCAGAACAACATCCTCACCCCCAATTTCTTCTGGGGCGGAGGTGTCAACGGCGCCGGCGGCGAAACGATGGAGAGCCTGATCGCTTCCGGCGACCTGTCGGTCTACCGGACGATCCACCGGATCAAGGACGACTCCAAAGCGCACGGCCCGAGCGTCTTTCAGAATTTGACCGGGGGGCTCGACATGGACGGACCCGGCATCGGGACGACGCTGGCCGCGGTCCTCGCCGCGAATCAGCCGTTCGGAAAGCCGGTGGAAGAGCTCCTTCTCCCCTTCGTCTCATTCGAGGGAGACTCGGTCCTCTTCCGGACGGGGGACCTCACCGTTCCGCTCCGGCTGAAGCCGGTCGCCCTCGATTCGGGATTCCAAAACCCGTACCAGCGCTCCAACAACGGGTTCGTATCGGATCAAGAGCCGGTCATTGAAGGGCTGTCGCAACAGGTCTCCGGAGGGCTGGGGGAGCGGGGGAGAAAGATTATCGAGGCGTTCGAGAAGCGGGCAGAGCTCGACAACTTCATCAAGGCGAGCTTCAGCAACGCCGCGGTCAATCAGAACCTTCCCCAAGAGGTCGATGCGAACGGCGTCCCGGTCGTCGACGCGAACAACACGCCGGTGAAGATTCAGTATCCCAACACCAACTTCGGAAACCGCCTCAAGGCGGCGATCAGCCTGGCAATCAGCAACCCCGACACCTACTTCATCAGCTTGGGAAGCGCGGGGTTGGGAGGATGGGACGATCACTCCGACGCCATCCCGGAATACACCGGCCGGATCCGGGAGTTGATGGATGCGCTCGCCGTGGCGGCGAAGCATATGAAACTGACGGGGCGAAACGACATCATCATCAACGTCTTCGGCGATTTCGGCCGCAACGTCAACCTCAACAACTCGATGGGCTGGGACCACGGAAACAATCAGAATCTCTATACCCTCGGCGGCTCCGCCGTCCGGCCGGGCGCCCTGGGAAAAATAGTCGGGAAGACGCAGCGGGTCGGCACCCCCTTCGAGAACCGCCAATTTACCGAACCGACGGCCGACAGCTATCAGTGCGAGCCGTTCGCCGTCGCCTCCAGCGTCTACAAATACTTCGGCATACAGAACCCGGAGATTCTCACCGGCGAGCCGCCGATCGACGAGGCCACCCCGCCCAACCAGCGGGTGTAAGCATTTTTTGAAGCATCATTAAGGTAGAATCCTCTCTGAATATCCCTCCTGAAATCGGAACATCTGATAAAATTATCACTAGTGAAGATTTCATATAGGCGGTGGGGGGGCCACTCGCTTCAGAGAGGGCGATGTTTCGATTTCTAGCGGTATTCATAGCGGTCATCCTGACAGGATGCACCGGTCCTCCTCGCGACACGACGGCGCCGTCGATCTCGAATATCCACGCCGGCGATATCACCGGCACCGCCGCGATCATCACCTGGGTGACCGATGAGGCGGCCGACTCGCAGGTTGAATATGGAACGACGGCCGGCTATGGGGCCGTCACGCCGCCGGTCACGGAGAGGGGAACGGCGCACAGCCAGATCCTCACCGGATTGAAACCGGGCGCTCCCTACCACTACCGGGTGCTCAGCCGCGATGCGGCGGGAAATCTGGCGACCTCGCTCGACAATACCTTCACCACCGCTCCCGAAGTAAGCCGCCCGCCCTCGCCGCCGGAAGCGCCCCCCGCGTCGGAGCTTCCGGCGCGATCTCCGACCGCCCCGGCGCCTCCGGCAGCGGCTTCTGTCCCGGCATTGTCTCCTCCGGCGAACGTCGCCAAACCGGTTCCGGCGGATACCGCCCCTCCTCTGATTTCGGGGGTGACGGCGGGGAGGATCAGCAACAGTGGGGCCGTCCTTCGCTGGACGACCAATGAGCCTGCCGACACGCAGATCGAGTATGGGACGACCACGGCGTATGGGACCTCAACGCCGATGATCGCTTCCTTGGTCATGACCCATTCCCAGAACTTGGAGGGGCTCCTTCCCTCCACGGTCTATCATTATAGGGTGAAAGGCCGCGATGCGGCCGGCAATCTGGCGGTTTCATCCGGCGGCACTTTCAGGACGGAGGCCGCACCCGATACGGCGGCCCCGTCCGTTCCGGCCGGTCTCACCACGGCGGTGATCTCTTACAGCCAGATCAACGTAGCCTGGAATGCCTCCACGGATAATGTCGGCGTGACCGGTTATCGGATTTATCGCAACGGCGCGGAGGTGGCGGCTCCGCGCGGCCAGATCTACACCGACAGCAATCTCGTTCCCGATACGGCATACCGCTACAGGGTGGCGGCGGTCGATGCGGCGGGGAACCTTTCGGCGCAAAGCGTCGCGATCAGCGTCCGCACCCCGCCTTTTTTATCCGGCATCGATGCGGGGAGGATCACGCAGACGGGAGCGACGATTACCTGGACGACCCCGGAGCCGGCGAGCGCTCAGGTGGAATATGGAACGACGACCGAATATGGATTGCGCTCGGCCCTGGAGTCGGCCCCGGCGACCGCTCACAGCGTCGCCCTCAGCGAGCTGTCCGCGTCCACCTTGTATCACTACCGGGTTATCAGCCGTGATGCCGCCGGCAATGAGGTGCTCTCGTCGGACCAGTCTTTCACCACCGCGGACCCGCCCGACCGGGTCGCCCCCTCGGTTCCGGAAGGGCTGACGGCGACCGCTTCCTCCTCCAGTCAGGTGAGCCTGACCTGGACGGTCTCCACCGACAACAGGGGGGTGGCCGGCTATCGGGTCTACCGAAACGGCAAGCCGGCCGGAACGACGGTCTCGCCGAGCTACTCCGATACCGGGTTGACCGCTTCCACGTCCTACAGCTACAGCGTCTCCGCGTATGATGCGGCGGGAAATGAGTCGGCGCAGAGCGCCGCCAGCGCGGTCTCCACCCCGCGCCGATCCTGGTTCGGCGGCCGTTGACCGACCGGCTCGGAGTTCCCGTGATTCTCACCTGAAATGACTTTGGATCGATCGGACCGTAGACGAAAAGGGGGGGACTGTATTAGACGCCTTCCCGGTATTTCTTCACAGTGTCGAGCATGGCATGCAATAGCCGCTGCGTCTTTCCGCTCTTTGCGCGCCGGTGTGAAGCGGCCTCGGCGGAGAGCGACTCCGGCCGCAATATCTGCCCTTCCACAAAATCCCGGAACATGTCGTGCAACTCCTCCGTCGAGATGGCTTTCCATTCTCGGACCATCCGCTGACCGACCAGAAGAATCGCATCTCCGGTCACCCGGCTGTAGCGATTGATCAATGCGGACCGTTCCCATATCTGCCGCAGGAGATCCCCGGCGGTCCGGCCTGTCAGGGCGGCCGCCCGTCGGACCAGGAGCCGATAGGCGCGCTGAAATCGGGCGATCTTTTCCCGGCGGCTTCGACTGAGCCGGACATCGGCCGAGGAGGCGTAATCGGACCGGAGTATCTCAATGAACTGTTGGGGGGAAATCGTCTCGGCTCCCGACAAATAGAGCGCAGGCAATTCGCGAAGGATGTCCCGCACGCAGAAGATGGCGTCCCAATTGAACCCGTCCGCGACGGCATGGCGCCCCCGTCTCGCTTTGGCCTTTTCAAAATATCTTAAGATCGCTCTGAATTCCCGAACCGTCTCCCGGTCCTTTGCGCTTCTCATCAAGCGCCTCTGGGCGTCTTCGTCGAAGCCGATCTGATAGAGAACGGCTTCATCCCGGGTCTGCTCGAAGAGGTGTTCGAACCGTTTTAACGAGGGGTGATTTTTGAATCGCTTCAGGTTCTTCTTTTTTCCGCGGATCAAGAAGTCGGTCAATTGCGCAAAGGTTTGGACTAGATATTTGGCCTTGTTTTTCTGTTCGGTGATGCTCGTGGAGAGGCGATCGACATCGTCATATCGATATTCATGATGAAACAATCCGAACTGCCGGACCGAGCCGTAATCGATGATCCCCGCATCGGCGAGGATATTGTCCCCGTCCCATTCCATCCAGCAGAAAATATACTCGCTCTCGAATTGCGCGGCGGTCTTCGCAAATGCGACGGTTATCCGCTCCAGCAGATCCCGGTATCGCTTTCCCGCCCCCTGAATCAACCGCCACTCTTTATTTTCGACCTGTCGGGCGATGTAGTAATCGACCACCCGCTTCAGCCCCGGGTAATCTCCTTGTTTCAGGTATTTAAAGAAATGGGCGGGACGCAAAAGATTCTTTCCCGCGCGCACGGTGACGCAGGTCCCGTCGTCATAGGCGATCACCGCCAGCGTTCTCTCCGTCCGGATTTGATTGCGATGGAAAATATCGCTCATCAGCGCCGCGCAAACCCCATCCGATAAATCCAAACGGCCGCTGCCGTACGACGCTTTTTTGTCGCCGGTTTTAAAATATCGCTTTTCAATCGCCGTCGCCGGACTCAGACAGGTCACCCCCGCGCCGCAGCTGGAAAGATCCCAACGACCCTCGCGACCTTTGAACGTTCCGTTCCAGATACTCCGTCCATCGCCGGAAGTATGCCCCTTCTTGTCGGGATGCTGCATCTGTAAATAGCGGGTCGCCATATAGCGATGGGGGCGAATGTCCTCTTTTGGGATCTTCACGTGGTGGGTGATGTCGTATTCGTTGATGATCTGCAGGCTGAAGGTGTCGAGGATGGCCCGGCTGAGCGCCGGGGTGATCACACGGCGCCCCCCTTTGGGAATCAGGCCGATCTCCTCGGCAAGGTCGAAATTAAAATAGAAGAGCTTCCCCCCGCGGCGCGCTCTCACCGCATAATCGACGAAGCCGTTCGGGACCGCCGACTTAAAAGGATGTTCTCCATTAATCCGAGCGAAGCGGGAATTAACGTCCTCTGCACTCTTTTTTCGTTTTCTTTTTATTGCGATCGACTCCGGATTGTTATGCGTGATCGGATGACAACGGCGGTTTCTTGAACGCGCCGCATCCGATCACGATCTTATTATAGCAACAGGTTGAGTTTTTGTGATCTTGTAGATATGTCTTTTAGATATATGGGGGACTGAGATCGTGAGGCCGCTTCGACCCGTTCTAAAGTGCACTATCCCCCGCCACCAGCCAAAATGGCATCCCTTCCCCCTCCAGAAATGTTTTTGCCTCCGATCCTTCCAGCATTGCAAAGGTCGCAAGCATCCCTGCCTCCAGACAGGTCGAGGCGAGCACGGTGACCGAACGCGGGGCGTTTTTAACCGGCCAGCCGGTGCGGGGGTCGAGAATGTGGCTGTAGCGGATGTTGTCTTTGAGCAGATAGCGGCGGGCGTCGCCGCTGGTGGCGAGTCCTCCCTGTTTCAGGGGGATCTTGGCGACCAGTTTTTCACTGCTGGCATCCGGATCGTCGACGCCGATCTGCCAAGGGGTTCCGTCGGCGCGGGGACCGACGGCGAAAAGGTCGCCGCCGTAGTTGATGAGCACATTCTGCAGATGTTGAGAGAGGATCTTCGCGGTCCGATCGACCGCGTACTCTTTTCCGATGCCGCCGAAATCGATCTCCATCCCGGCGGGGAGGGTGAAGAGGGGGTTTTCCCAGCGGACCTTCGACCAGCCGATCCGGGGGAGGAGGGTTTCGATCGCTTTCGGGTCGGGAAGCCGATCGCTTCCGTCAAAGCGCCAGGCCTGACGGAGGAGACCGGAAGTGATGTCGAATTTCCCACCGCTCAGTTCATAACAGGCGGCGGCGAAGTCGAATAAATAGGCGGTCTCTTCATCCACCTCGATCGGGTTGCCGCCGGCGTGGTTGATCCGATGGACGATGTTCTCGTCGCGGTATCGGCTGAATTTCCGCTCGATCCGCCGCGCCTCTTCTTCCGCCCGCCGGAAGAGTGCTTCGGCGACCGCCATATCCGGGGTGTCGATCAGCACTTCGCAAGGGCTCGCCATCGCCTGGAACCGGCCGGTCCAGAGGCCGCTCTCGCGCGTCACTCCATGTTGGTTCTCTTTCACGGCGGGGGTCTCGACCAGAGAGCGTAATCAACAAGGTCGGAGTAAGAAAGGGTCGCCTGAACCAGGAGGACATCGACCTTGGGAAATCGATCATCGGCGTCGGTCTGCTGCAGGTACTCGGCCCGCACGCTGAATTCCATCTTTTTGCCGAGCGGGAGACCGTACTTCAGTCCGGCCGTTTGTGTGATCAGGTTGCCGAGCCGGTAGTCGGCGCTCACGAATAGAGGGATCGGCTCCCCCTCCGCCAGGCTGAATCGGTAGATGTCGGAAGCGGATTGAGTATAGTAACGAAGATGCGCTTGCAGGTAATGTCCCCGGGCCAGCTCGTAGCGGTATCTCAGATCGGCGGTGTGGGAGCGGATGCCCCAGTCGTCCCACGCATAGCGGTAAGCGAAGTGGATCACATCTTCCGTGAAATGGTGGGCGGTCCGCCAGAAGAGGGTGTTTCGACTTCGGGAGGCCGGCCGGCTTTCAAAGAGGTTGTCGACCGGCTCGCCGGCCGTATCAACGACCGAGATAATCTTATAGGGGTCGGTCAGATAACCGTCGGTCATCCCATGGGTGACGTTGACCTGCGTGATCGTCGTCCGGCTAATCACTTGGGAGACGCCGAAGAGAAGGTCGATCGTCCGCTTCTCCCCCAGTCCGAGGCGAGTGGGATCGGAGACGCGGTTCAGCGCGACCGGCGTGCCGCCGATCGGCTTCACCGTATCGTTGTTGAACGAGAGGCCTCCGGTCAAGGTCGTCAGACGATGATTGAGGTCCCCCGATAAAAGCCCCCCCGCGCCGTAGGAATCGTAATCGTTTTCGAACCCCAGGTTTCCTTCCGCCCTTGCGGTGAGGGTGCGCCAGAGGGCCTTCTCGAAAGCGAATTGCGCGGCGATGTGGGTGTCGGTAAATTCGGTGAGGGGATCAATCCGGGAGCTTCCGCCGATGTTGATCGTCCGCGAGGCGCCGGAGGGGGAGGTCACCGTTTGAACGCCGCCGGCGTTGGCGCCGAAGATCGCCCCGTTGGCCGAGGCGCCGCTGATCGTGTCGAAGGTGACCTTGAGACCGAACGCCTCGTCGCTTCCGATCTCCCGCCGGAGCGAGGCGATCGATTCGGAGACGGTGACGCGGTCTTTTTCGGTGTAGTAGAGGGTCGAGAGGTCGGCCTTCCAGGGGAACTCGTCCGCCGAAGCAGGGGCGGGGGTCTGGGAGAGGACGGTGCAGGCGGCGACGGCGAGCGCGTTTCGGATCGACTTCTTCCCGTTCAATTGCAACCGCAGCCCCCCCCGCCGATCCCTTGGCCGCCGCTCGTGCCCTCTTTGCTGAAGTAGATCTTCTCATCCATTTCGTTCTCGGCCGGATCGGGGATCAGCTGCATTTTCTTCTCCGCGAGCAGATCCCGCTCCCAGGGAGGAACGCCGGCGATGCAGCCGGAGAGAAGCGCGGCCCAGATAAGATAGACCAGAACGCTCTTGCCGTATCGGATCAGAGAGGAGACCATCGGGTTATTCCTCCGTCAGGAGCTGTTTGATCTGCTCTTCGATTCGGGCCTTGTCGGCATCGAAGAAGCCGCGATGGACCGAATGAAGATGCCCCTTCCGGTCGATCAGATAGGAGCTCGGCATCGTCCAGACGTGATAGGCGTCGGCGACCATTCCGGTGGGATCGAACGCCACCGCAAATCGGGGAGTATAATCGGCCAAGAAGGCCTGAGCCGCTTCTTGCTTC
>SCUR01000561.1 GCA_004297235.1 Candidatus Manganitrophaceae bacterium
TCAGAGCTGAAGGGCGAAATAAAAAAGAGCCTCCGGTGGCAACCGGAGAAGGAGCGCCCGCTTGTTGCTCTTTTGAGACACAAGGTCGCTTTAGAGAGAGCCGAGAAGGGTCTTATACGGGCGAGCGAGGCGCTTGAGAAGAGAGCATCGTGGGAGTTTCTCGCTGCGGATTTAAGAGAAGCGGCGGATGCTTTAGGAGAAATTGTCGGCGAGACGACTACGGATGAGATTCTTGATCAGATCTTTAATCAATTCTGTATTGGAAAGTAGATGTTCCACGTGGAACAATGGAGAGTGGAATGAATCAGACAACCTCTGATGTGATCGTCGTCGGTGCCGGTCATGCGGGGTGCGAAGCGGCCCTCGCCGCTGCCAGAATGGGTGCGAAGACCCTCCTCTTTACGCTGAAGCTGGAGAATATCGGGCAGATGTCGTGCAATCCCGCGATCGGGGGGATTGCAAAAGGGCATCTGGTCCGGGAGATTGACGCGCTCGGCGGAGAGATGGGGCGGGCGATCGATCAGGCCGGCATTCAGTTTAGAATGCTAAATACGCGAAAAGGACCGGCCGTCCGGGCCCTTCGGGCTCAGGCTGATCGGGATGTCTACCGTCAAGTGATGACGGAAGTGCTTCTCAACCAGCCCAACCTCACCGTCGTCGAAGGGATGGTCGACGAGGTTCTCGTACGGGATGGACGAGCGGTCGGGGTCGTCTTGGCGGAAGGGACCGAGTTTCATTCGAAAGCGGTCATATTAACTACCGGGACCTTTCTTCGGGGCCTGATCCATATCGGAATGCGTCGATTTTCGGCGGGAAGAATTGGAGAAGCTCCGGCTGAAAAGGCGTCACAGAGCCTCATTGGACACGGCTTCACCTTGGGAAGACTGAAGACAGGAACCCCCCCTCGGCTCGACGGGAAGACGATCAACTATGAACAGCTTCAGCCTCAGTATGGAGATAATCCGCCCCTGCCGTTCTCCTACGCGACTGAACGACTTGAGGTCGATCAGCTCCCGTGTCATCTCACCTACACCGGAGAGAAAACCCACGAAGTCATTCGCGCCCATCTGGGCGAATCGCCCCTCTATTCCGGCGTCATTACCGGAATCGGTCCACGCTATTGCCCATCGATTGAAGACAAGGTCGTTAAGTTCTCCGATCATCCTCGCCATCAGGTCTTCTTGGAACCGGAGGGGAGAAAAACGGACGTCATCTATCCGAACGGGATTTCAACCAGCCTTCCTGAAGAGGTTCAGCTCGAATTTATTCAGACAATTCCAGGGCTTGAGAAGGTAAAGATGCTTCGGCCGGGCTATGCGATTGAATATGATTATGTTCCGCCGACCCAACTTTATCCCACGCTTGAAACAAAGCAGGTTCCCGGCCTCTATCACGCGGGGCAGATCAATGGAACCTCCGGGTATGAAGAAGCGGCCGCCCAGGGAATCATGGCGGGAATTAATGCAGTCTTAAAATTTCGAGATCAACCCCCGCTCATTCTGGATCGCTCCGAAGCCTACATCGGTGTATTAATTGACGATTTGGTTACACTCGGGACAGAAGAGCCTTACAGAATGTTTACCTCTCGAGCGGAATATCGCCTGTTGCTCCGACATGATAATGCGGATTTACGCCTAATGGATATAGGCTATAAAATAGGTCTCTTACAAGAACGACAGTATCACCGCTATCTTTCGAAGCGGGAGCGGATCGAGCGGGAAAAAACATGGCTTGAAAAAACCTCCCTCCGGATGGTTCCCCGCTCGGCCGAGATCTTGGCCTCGGCGGGAATTCAGGGAGTTCTCCCCTCCATGACCCTCGCGCAGATGCTCAAGCGGCCGGAGATCGACTATGCTACCCTGATCTCCTGGTTTCAACTCGAAGACCGGACCGACCCTTCGATTGCAGACGAGATTGAAATCCAGCTCAAGTATGATGGCTATATTCAACGCGAACTCGCCCATGTCGCTCGATTCAAGCAGATGGAAGGAAAGCGAATCCCCGACACATTTAATTTTGATGCCGTTGTCGGCCTTTCTCGGGAAGTCCGGGAGAAATTGAAAAAGATCCAGCCGCGCTCCTTGGGTCAGGCCTCCCGAATCTCGGGGGTGACGCCGGCGGCCATCTCAATCTTGATCCTCGCGCTCGAGCGCCGGCGACGAAAAGAGACCGAAACGACGTCCCACTCCCCGGAGGGAATCGAGCCGACGCCGCGGCAAGCGATGGAGAGCGGATCCTGAATGAGGAGACGAAAACCCTTCTGGTCCGCGGCGCCGCACAACTGGGGGTCTCCCTTTCCTCGGAACAAATCGATTCGCTTCTGCTCTATCACTCGGAGCTGATCCGCTGGAATGAAAAGGTGAATCTCACCGGTCTGCGAGAGGCCCGCGAGATCACGATTAAGCATTTCTTGGACTCGCTTACCCCCCTCGCCTTCTTGCGTCCGGCCGGCGGGGAGCGCTGGATCGATGTCGGAACCGGCGCCGGCTTCCCCGGACTCGTTCTGAAAATCGCCTGTCCCGATCTGGAGATGATCCTGATCGAGGCAACCGGGAAGAAGGTGACCTTTCTCCATCATCTCATCGGCCTTCTCCGGTTAAAGGGAGTTGCCGTTGTCCATGATCGCCTGGAGCGGCTGCGCGGGCCGGAGTGGCAAGAGGGAGGCGACCTGGTCGTCACGCGGGCGCTCGCGCCGGCCTTCGTGATGGAAGAGGGCAGAGCGCTGGTGCGAAAGGGGGGAAGGATGCTTTTTTTTCAAGGCCCTCCCGATGCATCGCGATGGGAGCAGGCGTTGAAGCGATACCCGGAGCTGGTTTTGGAAAAGATCTGTCCGGTCGCTCTTCCCTTCACGGAGGAGTCCCGATCGCTCGTTTTCTTAAAAGCGGTTTGATGATTAAATCAACCGGAATACTTTTTTTCCGAAACGGAATGTGCTAGGATAGCGCATTTCAGCAGGCGCTGGATAAGAATGATTTGACGGAAATGGGAAAGATTATCGCAGTTGCGAATCAGAAGGGCGGGGTCGGAAAGACCACCACGGCGATCAATCTGGCCGCCTCGCTCGCGGTGGCCGAGAAGAAGGTGTTGTTGATCGACCTGGATCCCCAGGGGAATGCCACGAGCGGCCTCGGCATTTCCAAAGCGGGATTATCCGCCAGCGTCTATGATCTTCTGATCGGCCGCAAAGCATTATCGGAGCTCGTGGTTTCTCTTGAAATCCCCTGGCTGAATGTCCTTCCGGCCCATATCGATCTCGTCGGCGCCGAGGTCGAACTGGTCGGCATGGACGGCCGAGAGCAGATCCTGAAAGATCGGTTGAAAGGGGCCGGCGATCTCTACGACTTCATCATCATCGACTGCCCCCCTTCGCTCGGGCTTCTCACGCTCAACGCGCTGACCGCCGCCGATTCGCTCCTCATCCCGATGCAGTGCGAATACTACGCCATGGAAGGGCTGGCCCAGTTGATGAACACCGTTGAGCTCGTCCGGCAATCGCTCAACCCGTCTCTTCAGGTGGAAGGGGTCTTGCTGACGATGTTCGACGGCCGGAACAATCTCAACAACCAGGTTCAGGCGGAGATTCGATCGCACTTCGGGGACCGCGTGTTCCAGAACACCATTCCGCGCAACATCACGCTGGCCGAGGCGCCGAGCCACGGCAAGCCGGTCATTTTCTACGACGCGGTCTCGAAGGGGGCGCAAGCCTATCTTTCCCTCGCCAAGGAGGTCTTGGAGCATGCAGCAGCGTAAAGCATTAGGAAAAGGTCTTGGATTAACGGCCCTGGTCCCGCCGGCGGAGCCGCCGAAGGGAGAGGTTCGGGAGATCGAGATCGGGAAGATTATTCCTAATCGGTATCAGCCGCGGCAGCATTTTGATCCGGAGGCGCTCGCTTCGCTGGCCGCCTCGCTCAAGAGCCACGGGCTCATCCAGCCGATTACCGTCCGCAAGGAGGAGAGCGGGCAATACGAGCTCATCGCGGGAGAGCGCCGGTGGCGCGCGGCGCAGCTGGCCGGCTTCGCCGCCATCCCGGCGATCGTCAAATCGGTCCAGGAACAGGAGCTCATGGAGTGGGCGCTCCTCGAAAATGTTCAGCGGGAAGATCTCAATCCGATCGAGAAGGCGCAGGCGTATCAGCGCCTCCTCACCGAGTTCTCGCTGACGCAAGAGGCGATCGCGGCGCGAATGGGGATCGACCGATCGACCGTCGCGAACTTTCTCCGTCTCCTTCAGCTTCCGGAGCGCTTATGGGGATGGATCGCGGACGGCACCTTGACGATGGGACATGCGAAGGCCCTCCTCTCCTTGGAGAAAAAAGAAGATCAGCTCCGGGTCGCGGAGGAGATCAAGACGAAGGGGTGGTCGGTCCGCCAGATCGAAGCACTGGTTCAGAAGATCAAACGAGAAGCGCGTCCGGATCCGAAGGGGTCGGCGACCCCCTCGCCTGAAGTTGCGGAACTGGAGGGGCGTCTCCGCCACGCGCTGGGGACGAAGGTCCGTCTGGTACAGCAGGGAAAGGGGGGGGAAATCCGGATCGAGTATTACTCTTTGGAGGACCTCGACCGGATTCTCGATAAGCTGACCGGACCCACCGTAAACTGAATTAACCGCGAGGAGATCCCGAAGGGGCCTCTCCTCCAGACCATGTAAGGGGGATAGCATGTTGCGAAGGGATGAGAAAGAGAAGGGGGCCCAGTCCGACGAGATCATGGCCTTTTTGGGCAAGGGGACCGAATTCAAGGGGATCATCACCTACAGCGGCACGGTCCGGATTGACGGCAAGGTCGAGGGGGAGATCGTTACGCAGGGAAAGCTGATCGTCGGAGAGACGGCGGTGATCAATGCGGAGATCTCCGCCGGCACGGTCATCTGCGGCGGGAAGATCTCCGGAAACATCCGCGCTTCACAGCGCGTTCATCTCCTCTCCAAAGCGATGATGACCGGCTCCGTCAACACCCCCAATCTGATTATCGAGGAAGGGGTCAGCTTTAACGGCAAGTGCGAGATGGGGAAAGATGCCGTCCTCGCCGAAGTCCAGCCGCTGCAGCCGGTCGGTCACGAATCGAACGGGAGTTAGCGTGAGCGACGCGTTGAAGGGAAAGCGGGTGGTGGTCGGAATGAGCGGCGGGATCGATTCCGCCGTCACCGCCGCCCTGCTCAAAGAAGCCGGCTGTGAAGTCATCGGCGTCACCCTGACCCTCTGGAAGGAAGAAGGCGAGGAAGAGAAGCGCTGGCAGGACCGCTCCTGCTGCAAGGTGGGATTGGCCCGGCATGTGGCGAAGCTTCTGTCGATCCCGCATCACGTCTTCGATCTGCAGGAGGCCTTTCAGGCCGAGATCATCGACGACTTTTGCGACGCCTATCTCGTCGGGCAGACGCCAAACCCCTGCGTCCGCTGCAACGAGCGGATGAAGTTCGGCCGGCTTCTCACGTTGGCCCACGAGCTGGGGGCCGATCTGCTCGCCACCGGCCATTACGCTCGGATTCACTATCGTCCGGAGCAGAATCGGTATTCCCTCTTGAAGGGAGCCGATCTTCAGAAAGACCAAAGCTATTTCCTCTATCGTCTCAATCAAACGCAGCTGGCGGCGACCCTTTTTCCTCTCGGAGAAATGAATAAGGAGGCGGTCTATCAGAAGGCCACGGCGCTCGGACTTCCCTATGAGGAAGTTTTGGAGAGCCAAGAGGTCTGCTTCGTGACGCAGAAAGATTATCGGAGTTTCCTCTCCGAGTATCGTCCCGAGTCGGAGGCTCCCGGCCAGATCGTTACCGAATCGGGAGAGGTGGTCGGAGAGCATGCGGGGGTCGCCTTCTACACCGTCGGCCAGCGCCGCGGTCTCGGCGTGGCGTTGGGAGAGCGGATCTATGTGACCCGCCTTGATCCCGATCGGCGCGAAGTGGTGGTGGGCTCGGAAGAATCGCTTCTCAAGAAAGAGGTGATCGCCGACCATCTGGTCTGGGGAGGAGAGGGACAACCACAAGCGCCGATTCGCGTTCAGGCGAAGATCCGTTATCGGTCTTCCGCGGGGGAGGGAACGCTGGCGCCCCTTCCGGGAGACCGGGTGCAAATTCTTTTCGATGATCCGCAACGCGGGGTGACACCGGGGCAGTCGGTCGTCTTTTATCGCGGAGAGGAAGTGATCGGCGGCGGGATGATTGTTGATACCAATAAGGATTAGTAAGGATCAGCTGATCCAACAATGATGAAACCACTGCGGCCCTGCTCATCGGATAGTGAGCAGGGCCGCAGTGCGATCAGCAATTCTGTCAATGATTATCGGACGGCCATGATCGCAGGCGTCTTAATCTCTTCTTTCTCGAACCGTTCGTGAGAGGTATCGGTGCTGGTCATTTTGCAGCTTCCGTTAAATTGAGCGCCGTCCTCGATTAGGAGCGACGGCGTCATCAGGTCTCCGGTGAAGATGGAGGTCCGAAGCAGCTGGATCTTCTGGTGCGCGACGATCTTCCCGGTCACTTTTCCCCCGACGACCACGGTATCTCCTTCGACGTCGGAGGTGATCACCGCCCCTTCCCCGAAAATAATGCTTCCCTTCACGGTGATTTTACCCTCGATCTTCCCGTCGATCCGTCCCGATCCTTCGAAGTTGACGTTCCCCTTGATCTCGACGTTCTTCCCCATATAAATGATGATGTCTTCAACCCCCTTCTTGCCGTTCTCTTCCTTTCCGAACACCGAGCCCATATCTCCTCCTACACAGATGATGAACCGTACCTCGGAAAGTATAACCGATGATCGGGATTTGTCTAGGGCGACCCGGAAAAAAATCTCCGGCCCTGTTTCAACCGCGGAAAGGACTCAATCGAGTGATGCCGCCTGTGGAGGTTCTATTTGAGGGGATACGACGATGGGATTTTAAAGCGACGTTACGGTTGGGAAAGCGTGGCTTCCCAGCGGGTCGTTCCGACATTTCCGGCCGCGTCGGTGGCGGAGAGAAAGAAGACATTGAGACCGGGAACAAGGACGACCGGATATCGAAAGGCTCCCTGGGTCACCGGCATCGACTGTCCGTTCAACGTGAGGGAGGCGATTGGATTGGGATCGACGATGATCCCGGAGAGGATCACCGCGGAATTTGAGATCTGCGCGTCTGCGGAGGGAGATTCCACCACAATTTTCGGCGGACGGGTGTC
>SCUR01000562.1 GCA_004297235.1 Candidatus Manganitrophaceae bacterium
CAGTTGTTGGTTCCCGCCGCGCGGTTCATCTCCAGAGCGGGTCTCCGACCCGGCACGGTTCGAACCTTCTTCTCCGGTTTTCCTCGTGAGGTTCTGGAGGGTTTCCATCGACTCCAGCCGACCTCCCGATTTCTCTATCGCGGGTATGTTCATGCTCCGCTGAAAGACCTCTCCCGCCTCGTAGAGGCCATTGAGCCGAGCGGACGGGTTTTGGCGAACCTTTGCGAGTTCCGGACCGGACAGATCTTATCGGAGGGAGAAGAGGCGTACGCGGTGATCGGCGTGATCGGCAGTCAAGCCGGCTTCAAGATTGAGATTCGGCTGAACCGGGCCCCGCTTCCGGAGGAAGAGATGGACGGGTGGCTGCAGCGGCTCACCGGCATGCCGATGAAGTATGCGCCGCTTTCTTTATATTAAAAACGTGAGGCGATAAAGAAGGGGACGTGAGGCGTAAGGGGTAAATGCAAAGGATTTAAAATTTTTCGAACGGACCCCTCACGCCTAACGCTTCACGCCTCACGTTTTTTCTGCTCTTCGGCAAATTCATCCATCCGTTTCTGGATCATTTCGCGGACCTCTTTGAAGGCCATTTGTTTGCCTTCTGCGGAGCTTTTGAATCCGTAGTGAGAGGTCATCGTGACCGGATCGGGAACGGCCCACTGCAGGCGTTGAATCGTCGGGGGAAGAGAAGGAAGACTCTTGGAAGAGGTTCCGCAGAGGGTGACGATGATATCCATCTCCTTCCAGGGAACCTGATTGATCGACTTGCTTTTTTGCTGGGAGATATCAATTCCAATTTCACTCATCGTTTTGACGGCCAGCGGGTTCAGCGCCAGCGGCTGAATCCCGGCGCTGTAAATTTCAAAGCGATCGCCGAGCACTTTACGCGCCATTCCCTCCGCCATCTGACTCCGGGTGGCATTGCTCGCACAAAGAAAGAGTATCTTTTTCATGTTGTTCCTTATTTATCGGGTCGGGGAATAACCTACCTTTAGATGATCTCCGTCAACCCCTTTTCTGATTTCGGTCAAAAAAGGATATCGTGGTTTCCAATCAGGGTCAAGAGAATTCTCGGCGGATGTGGAAGAGGCGAAGGGGAGTATGTTATGATGCCGGCGACCAGGTTGAAATCGGAGGGGAGAGAAGAGAGATGAGCGCGGCGAGCGAGGCGACACGGGCGAAGATTGAGCGGAAAATGAAGGAGGAGCTGGGGGCGGTTTTTGTCGAAATCATCGATGAAAGCTGGAAACATGCCGGGCATGCCGGGGCCGCTTCGGGGGGAGGCCACTTCATCTTGCAAGTCGTCTCGGATCGTTTCGAAGGGGTGTCTCTCCTCGACCGAAACCGATTGGTCTTCTCTACCTTGAAAGATGAGATGGGAAAAGAGATTCATGCCCTCGCCATCAAGGCGGCGACGCCGGGCGAGTGGAAGGGGATCCGATCAGGGTAAGGTCACAAGAGGATTTTCCGCCGGAATCGATTGTTTTTGCTTCGAATCCGTTGACTTTTTAAAACGAAACTGTTACGGTACGCCTCCAGAAGATGAAGATTGGGGTACCGAAAGAGATCAAGGATCACGAGTATCGAGTGAGCGTCATCCCTGCAGGCGTCAGCACCCTCCACCGGGAAGGCCATGCGGTTCTGGTTGAGGCGGGCGCCGGAGAGGGAAGCGGGATTCCGGACGCCGCGTATGAGAAGGCGGGGGCCCGGGTCGTTCCATCGAAAGGGCCCCTCTTCGATCAATCAGACCTGATCGTCAAAGTGAAAGAGCCGCTCCCCACGGAGTATGGGCTTTTTCACCCCGGCCAACTCCTTTTCACCTATCTTCATTTGGCGGCCAATGCCGCACTGCTGGAAGCCTTGCTGAAGGGGAAGGTGACGGCGATCGCTTATGAGACGATCGAGTTGCCCGACGGCAGCCGTCCTCTTCTTCGGCCGATGAGTGAAGTGGCGGGACGGATGGCGGTTCTGGTCGGCGCCCATTATCTTCAGAAGCAATCGGGAGGGGCGGGGCTTCTCCTCTCCGGCGTGGCGGGGGTGGAGAAGGGGAGAGTGACCGTGATCGGCGGCGGGATCGTCGGACGAAATGCGGCGCAGGTGGCCCTCTCGCTCGGCGCTTCGGTGACGGTGATCGATCAGAGCGCGGCGCAGCGGGCTTATCTCGATGATTTTTTCCGCGGGCAGGTGGTGACCCTTCCCTCCTATGAGGACGAGATCGCGGAGCAGGTCGCCCAGAGCGATTTGGTCGTCGGGGCGGTGGCCCGGTCGGCCGATAAAGCGCCCCATCTGGTCACGCGGGAGATGGTCGCTCGAATGAAAAAAGGATCGGTTGTCGTCGACGTCTCGATCGATCAGGGAGGCTGCTTCGAAACCTCTCGTCCGACGAGCCACTCGGAGCCGGTCTACGAAGTAGATGGGGTGATTCACTACTGCGTCACCAACATGCCGGGGGCGGTGCCGAGAACATCGACCTTCGCGCTGACCGGGGTGACCTTTCCTTACATCGAGAGATTGGCCCAACTCGGCTTCACGCAAGCGGTCGAGGCCGATCCGGCCCTGGCGAACGGCGTCAATACCCATGATGGAAAGGTCGTTCATCCGGGGGTCGCCCACGTTTTTGGAATGAAGTACGAAAAGCTAAAGTAAGCAACCGGGATTATTATCGTCGGGGCGTAGCGCAGCCTGGTAGCGCACACGGTTCGGGACCGTGGGGTCGGAGGTTCAAATCCTCTCGCCCCGACCACTTTCTACAGAGATCGGACGATTCAGCGTCCTCTTTCTTCAATGCCCGAAATTATTTCAAGCCACATCTATGTCCGCGGAAAGGTCCAAGGGGTCGGATATCGGGATTTCGCGCAGCGACAAGCCGTGACTCTTCAACTGAACGGCTATGCTCGGAATTTGGCGGATGGCCGGGTGGAGATCGAGGTAGAGGGGGAGAGAGCGAAGGTGGAGGCGTTTATCCAGATCCTCCGGCACGGTCCCCCTCGATCGAAAGTCACTGCAGTGGATGTCTCCTGGGAACCTCCCTCGACCCGATTTTGCGAGTTCTCCATTCGGTTTTAAATTCTGCTTGTCTTCTCCTTTGTTTCTACTATAATAAAAGAAAACCTTCGACGGGGATGGAATCATGAGCGAAGAGTGGGTGGAACAGGAGAAAGAGAACATCGACGGCGAGGAGCTGGAGGAAGACGCCGAGGAATCGGACGGAGAGGGCTTCGAATCGGAAGAGCCCGCCGCGGTGGAGTATGAGGAGGAGGAAGATCGCTACGCCCCTCCAGCCGACGCGGTCAAGACCTACCTCCGGGATATCCGCCGCTCGACGCTGCTGACGTTTAAAGAAGAGGTGATGCTGGCCAAGCGGATCGCCAAAGGGGATGAGGCGGCGCGGCAGCGAATGATCGAGTCGAATCTCCGGCTGGTGGTAAGCATCGGAAAGCGGTACATGAACCGCGGGCTTCCTTTCTCCGATATCATCGAAGAAGGGAACATCGGCCTCATCAAAGCGGTTGAAAAGTACAACCACCGGAAAGGGTTCCGGTTCTCGACCTACGCTTCGTGGTGGATTCGCCAATCGATCGAGCGGGCGATCATCAACCAAAGCAAGCTGATCCGCCTTCCGGTCCATGTGGTGGAGCGGGTCAATCACTACCTCTCCCATGTCGAAGATCTGGTCCAAGAGTTGGGCCGGGAGCCCCAAGTCGACGAGATCTCCAAGAAGATGAAGATCCAACCGGACGATGTCGACCAGATCCAGCAGCTTCTTCGAAAGACCTACTCCCTCGACAGCCCGATTGCGGCGAATAAAGAGACGGCGCTCCGGGATGTGATCGAAGATACCAGCCAAATCTCTCCGGTCACGAAAGCGGAAGGGGTTCGTCGCAGAGAGGATATCCTCCGCTGGATGTCTTTGCTGAAGGACAATGAGCGGCAGGTGATCGTCCTTCGGTTCGGGCTGGAAGGGGACGAGCCTCACACCCTGGAAGAGATCGGAAAGATCTTCGGTCTCACCCGCGAGCGGGTGCGGCAGATCGAGTCGAGCGCGCTTCGAAAACTGCGGGCGATCATCACGCAGAAAACAATCGGACCGGATGAAATCTTGTAGGATAAATAACGTTAGGCGTGAGGCGTAAGGGGTAAAAGACTGAGATAAAGAATCAAATCTCTTGCCTTTACTCCTCACGCCTAACGCCTCATCCCTCACGTGTTCACGGGGTTAAATAATGGATTTGAAATCCAAGATTCGAGAAGTTCCGAACTTTCCGAAAGAGGGGATCCTCTTCTACGATATTACGACGCTGCTTAAAGAGCCGGTCGCCTTCCAAGAGGTGCTTCGTCGGTTGGCGGCCCCGTTCGTCGGTAAAAAAATTGAGAAAGTGGTCGCGATCGAGTCGCGCGGATTTATCTTCGGGGCGCCGCTGGCCGAGCGGTTGGGGGCCGGCCTGATCCCGGTCCGCAAACCGGGGAAGCTTCCCGCGGAGAAACTTGAAGAGCGGTATAACCTCGAATATGGCTCCGATCGGTTGGCGATCCATCGCGACGCCATCTTGTCCGGAGAGAAGGTTCTGATCGTGGATGATCTGTTGGCGACCGGCGGGACCGTTCTAACCACCGTCAATCTGGTCAGAAAGCTCGGAGGGGATATTCAGGGGGTCGCTTTTGTCATCGAGCTTTTAGGTTTAAAGGGACGAGATAAGCTGCAGGACGTTTCGATCACCTCTCTCATCACGTACGAATAATCATCCGCGTAATCATTTCTATTTGATTTTGTCACAGCTCGAAAATCGCTTTTATTCCTGCCACTTGCATCTTTGCACTTTTATGCTATTCTTAACCAGGAAAGGGGAATTGCCATGAAAAAATTTGTCTTTTTTTTATTTTTGATGTCGATCCTCCCCGGTTGCGGCGGAGGGGGCGGGCGGAGCGATCCGGCGGTAACGATTATCTTGAGGGGGATCTTAACCAACGGAGTCGCACTGGGGGGGCAAAATGGGGGAGGAAACCCAGCGCAGTCGGGAACAGTGACGATTAGTTCTTTGGGCAAGACTGCGACTATTACTCAGGCCAATCCCGGTGCCTACAGTATCACTGATGTCCCAGTCGGGGGCAATTACACGGTTGTTGCCAGTGAACCTAATAATCCATTGGCGGATGTGACTTGCGGAATTTCTATTCCCGATTCGACCACGATAACCGTCGACAGCCAAACCAACGGAACCTGCGTAGCTGGGACTGGGAATATCGGAGAGTTGATACTGAACATTACGACTAACTAATTTGGAGCACCAGGATGAGCCTATCCAAGAAACGGGTATTCGTCATCGATGATTCTCAGACCGTCCGGAAGAATCTTTCCGATGTTCTGGCGAGGGGCGGTTATGAGGTGGCCGAAGCGACCGACGGCGCGGAGGCGCTCAAGCGGCTCGGTCAGCAACGGTTCGATCTGCTCCTGATGGATCTGGAGATGCCCGGCCTGAACGGCTTCGAACTGCTTCGAATCATTGAAGCGGGCAATCTCGCCCACAATGCGCCGATCCTGGTGATCACCGGGACGCACAAAGATCTCGATGCCATTCATGAGATCAAAAAACTCGGAGGGGCCGGATTTATCGATAAATCTTCCCCTCCGGAAGAGTTTCTCTTCCGTATTTCTCAGACCCTCGCGGGATAGATTTCCCTTCATCGACGGCTCATCCCCTTGGATGGTTTTTCCGGTGAATTTTTTTCAGGTGTTCCCGCGCCACGTGGGTATATATCTGTGTCGTCGAGATATCGGCATGCCCCAAGAGCATCTGGACCGATCGAAGATCGGCCCCCCCTTCCAAAAGATGACTGGCGAAAGAGTGCCGGAGCATGTGCGGTGTGATCGATCGGTGAATCCCCGCCTTTCGAGCATAGTCTTTTAACTGCATCCAGAACGCCTGCCGGCTGATCCCCCGACCCGATCGGTTGACGAAGAGAGGGGGGGCGGCGTCCGTTTTCATTTTAAGAAGAAGGGGCCGCGCCGCGGCGAGATAGCGCGCCAGTTTTTCCCTGGCGCATCTTCCGATCGGAACCAGGCGTTCCTTCGAACCTTTCCCATAGGCGATCAGATACCCGCTTTCCAGGTTGACCGCTCCCATCGGCAGAGAGACCAATTCGGAGACTCGCAGACCGGTCGCATAGAGGAGTTCGATCATGGCGTCATTCCGAAGACCTATCGGGTTTTCTCCCTTGGGGAGGTTCAAAAGGGCTTCCACCTCGCCGGGGTGAAGCACTTTCGGGAGACGAAAGGCCTGTCGCGGCGAGTGAATATGAGCAAGCGGATCGTGTTTGAGAATGCCTTCCGTCATCAAGAATTGAAAAAAGGTTCGAAGCGTCGAGAGAATCCGCGCGGTCGAAGAAGGGGCGAGGGCGCGGGCCTTGAGGTCGGAGAGGAACAGCAGGATCTCCTTTCTCTGGACCTGATCCAGTCCCGAGATCCCTTTTCGCTCGGTGAAGAGGGCCAGTTTTTGAAGATCCTGAGCGTAGGCGGAGAGGGTATTGGGAGAGAGTCCTTTTTCAACGGAGAGGTGGTTGAGAAATCGATCGATCAGCGTATCCATCTCCGAGATTTTATCGAAAAAACGACGAGTTGACAAGGAAAACCAATTCTTTTATCATCAGAGGGCTCGCGGAGGAGATACTTTTTTTCGCGCCGCTCCGGCAGCTCTGCGGCGCTGTTTTCGCCTGCCGGTTCATCCGGGAGCCCGCCAATCCCGCAAGCCCGGATGGAGTGAGTTTCTTGCTTCGATTGAAACGATCTGATCGAAGGCATTTTTCCGTGTTCTTGGTTCGGTTTTGAGGAGAGATCCGATTGCTTCAAAGAAGTTTTTTTTT
>SCUR01000563.1 GCA_004297235.1 Candidatus Manganitrophaceae bacterium
CTCCCTCCGCCCGCTTTCGCTCGCTGATATCGCGGGCGACGCAGAAGTGGAGTCCCGGCAGGAAATCTCCGCGCGACGACCACTCCAGATCGACGCGGGAGCCGTCGGCGGCGCGGATCGGAAACTCGCCGCGATAAGATCCTTTGCGCTTCAGCTCCTGGAACGCCTGCGTCGCCCCTTCCAGCGTCTCCGGAAACATGAACTCGCTGAAATGCCGCCCGATCAGCCGACTGCGCGGGGCCTTCAACATCCGGCACATGCTCTCATTGAGATCGATGTAGCGTCCCTGCTCGTCCACCACCATGATCCCGTCGAGGGTCGTCTCAAAGAAGGCGCGGTACGGCGCTTCGTTCTCCCGAAGCGTCTCCCCGGCGTCGCTCGTTTCCCTCGGCCGACCTTCTCCCTCCGGCCGGCCCGGCGCTTTTTCTTTTCTTTGCATATCCTCTGTCATGTCTTGAGCCGGAACGGCGGCGCCTTCCCGCCTCTTTCCGCACGGTTTCCCGACCAAAACCGATCCTAACGAGATTTTAAATTTTAAAGGATTTTATGATCGAATTGCAATGGGACGGCCGAATGGGTAGTGTCCTAATTTGCGAGTTGCAGATAAGTTGAAATGGGGCGTTGCCCCAAGCCCCACGACGGGGGGTGCTTGCCCACCCCCCTTTCGATTCCCAGGGCAGCGGGGGGACACCCCCCAGCACCCCCACGGTCGCAACTCGCTCAACCACGAAAGAGCATCGTGGATTGCGCTTCGGCAGGCGACCTGATTTGGTCGATAAACCGTCTATCAAAGTACGCGGGAATATCGCGTCCGCAGGCCGCACACGCGCAGCCTCTTTGCTCTTTTATTCAAACCCAACGGCGACCGCGCGCTTGGAGGGGCTATCGTGTGTCGTTCACGCACTCCTGCGTTCCTTCTGTCCAGACGTTTCACCTACCTTACAAGGTCGACTGTCTTGGCCTAAAGAAAGGGGCGGCCACCAGGAAGCACAATCACAGGGCTCTTCTGTGTGTGTGCGAGTTTCGACCGTGGGGTTGCAAGGGGTTTCCCCTTGCTGCACGGGGAAGCCGGAGGGGGCCGGGCATGCGGCCCCCACGGTGGGGCTTGGGGCAACGCCCCATTCCAACACTCTTTAGTCTTTGAACAATCTCTATAATTAAATTAGGACACTACCGCCGAATGCAAAACCGACTCGGAAGGTCTCAGCAGGGGGAATCACGAAGGATCGTAAGGGTCGGACGGACGGAATCCGGAGGTTCGCTCAAGATGAAATAAAAAAGGGAGCGACCTGACGGTCGCTCCCGGCTGAGAAGATCCTCCTTGTTAAAATCCGAGGCTCGCCTGCACGGCATATCGGCGGTCGCTTCGCTGTCCGGCGAAGGCGCCGATCTCTTCCGCATAGGTGGCGCCGGAGATGGAGAGGATCCAAAGATCGATCCCAAACCCGGCCGACAGATAGCCGCCGCTGAGCCCGGCCCGAACGGAGAAGACTTTGGGAAAGCGGAACTCGGCGCCGAAATGGGTCCGTTTCATGAGATCCTTATCGCTGTCGACGTTCTTGGTCAGGTCGTCGATCTCCACGGCAAAGGTCGTCTTCAAGATCCAGAAATCGGGGTTGATCGCCGCGCCGATGTTCACCTGCTGAGGGATCACGCCGAGCTCTTTGAAGTCAAGATCGGTAATGTTCTGAACGACGAGGGCGACGCTCGGCTTGAGGGGAGTTTTGAAATTGAACTTCGTTCCGATGTCGAAGGCGGAGTCGGATTCTTTCTCCCGTTGATCGATCGGGTCGAAATTACTGGCGGCGATCTCCGGGACGGTGTAGACATGGCTGATTCCATCCCGCTTGATGTACTTTCCCGTCGCGCCGATCTGCACCCCTTGGTCGAAGAAGCCCCATGCCGCCGAGACGAGAAGGCCGGCATCAAAATTAATTTTAGTCTCCGCCACCGGGTTCGCCCTGTTTCGGATCTCCATATCGAGGGTCCCTTGTCCCAGCGCGCCGATCGCGAAGTTGTGCATGTAGAAATGGGGCAGAAGCGCCACGCGGGCATGCTGATGCTCTCCGACCATCTTGCTGAGGAAGTCGGCGACCTCCGCCTCGCTGTCGGTATCCAAATCGCTCAAATCCTGGTAAAGCGAGTTGCTGTTTTGAGAGACCTCGAAGAGCGGATTCAGAAGACCGACGCCGCCGAAGCCGCTGACATCGTTTAAACCGGCCGGATTGTAGAACATCGCGTTCTCATCATCCGAGAGGGTGATGAAGGCCCCCCCCATCCCAAGAGGCCGAATTCCCCGGAAGAGATTCGGAAGCTCCTCGGCGGCCGCCACCCCCATTCCGCAAAGGCCTCCGATCATGATCCCCAAGATGATCGCTTTTTTAAACATCGCGTTCTCCCTTTAATGTATCCGAGTCATTAGATGGAGTTCAGAAGACTCTGAACCGTCGTTGAATTGACCGTAGACAATTGCTGCTGAATCTGACGGATGTGGCCGCTGATGTTTTCATTGCCGATCGCGGCCTCGTCCAGTCCGATCCCCATGTTATTGACGTCTCGGAGGACGCGGCTGATGAGCGTGATGCCCTGGATCGGGGTCAAGTCATCGAGCTCCGTCGTGGTCGGAACCTGGACGGGTCTCCCATCGGCGCCATACCCGCCGGTCTTGCTTCCCAGCACGACGACGAGATCGACGACGGTCGCCACCGCGAGCTGAAGCCCTTGATCGGGCGTTCGGGCGGTCAGGGACGTCAGCAGAAGAACGGCGTTGTTCATATCGCTGGCATCGACCGAGTCGGGGCTTGAAAAGTGGGCGGAGAAGAGAGCATAGCTGCTTCCGGTCGCAACCGGCCGGTCGGCCGCCTCTTTGATCAGATCGAAGACATCCAAGCCCGCCTTCCCCGCATAAGCGGAGGCGTAGAGGCTGACGATCTCCGGATCGCACGTCGGCGCCGAAACGTTGGTGCCGCAGAGGTCTTTCAAGGTCTCCACCGCTTCAGAATAATTCCCCTTGTCGAGCGCGATCCGCGCTTTTTCGATCTTCGCTTCCTGGGTGCTGTCATCGGCGATGCCGCAGCCTTTGCCGTCCGCTCCGCCGAGAAACAGCGCCGTGGTGAGAAGAAAGCCGATCCAGGCCACCATCTTCAAATTAAACCGCATGGTCCTCTCCTCTTTAGTCATTCCTAAATTGAATATAGCTTGATGGGATTACAAATGACAGGGTGGTCGCAAACACGTTTACAAAGGTAGCAGGAAATCGGGGTTTGTCAAGAAAAGGGGGCGGAACCGGGATGCGTCGGACCGGTGACAGCGTCCTGGATGGAGAGATCAGGAGCGGATCGCGGCTTTCAGCGAGGAGACCAGTCCCGTCAATCTGGAGAGATAGGACGGATCGTTCGAGGCGGTTTCGATGATGTTGACCAGGGCGCTGCCGACGATGATGCCGTCGGCCGACCGGGCCATCTCTTGGGCGGTCTCCGGATTGGAGATTCCAAAGCCGACGGCAATCGGAACGTCGGTGATCGTTTTCAACCGGCGAATGCGCTCGCGGACCGCCTCTTTCTCGGCCATGGGAACGCCGGTAATGCCGGTGAGGGAGACATAGTAGATAAAGCCGCTTCCCTCTTTCATCAACCGCTCCGCCCGCTCCGGAGGGGTCGTCGGCGCAACCATCAAGATGAGATCGACACCGTGGCGTCGGGCCTGCGAGAGGAACTCCTTCGACTCTTCATAAGGAAGGTCGGGGATGATCAGACCGTCGACCCCCGCCCCCTTCGCCTCCTTGAAGAAAGCCGGCAAGCCGAAGGCATAAATCGGATTGCAGTAGGTCATCAGGATCAGGGGAATTTTCGTCTGCCGGCGGAGCACCGAAACCATATCGAGCACGGCCCGCAGCGTCGTTCCCTGCTTCAGCGCCCGCTCATCGGCCCGCTGAATCGTCGGGCCGTCGGCGACCGGATCGGAGAAAGGGACGCCCAGCTCGATCATATCGGCGCCGGCCTTTTCCATCGCGAAGACGATCTCCGTCGTCTGAGCGAGGGAGGGATCTCCCGCCATGACGTAGGCGATGAGCGCTTTCTCCCCCCGGGCGGCCAGGCTTTTAAAGGTCGATTCGATCCGGCTCATGAGGGGGCCTTTTCGGGTGAAGGGGAAGGAAAAAGGGGGCCGGGTCGATTCCGATAGAGGATCGGCTCGATCTCCCCGTTCTCGAAGGCGGCGATGAACGCATCGACCGCCTTCGGATCGAACTGCGTTCCGGCATGCCGCCGCAGCTCCTGAAGGGCGATATCGGAATGTAGCCCTTTTCGATAGGGACGGTCGGAGGTGATCGCATCGAACGTGTCGCAGACCGAGATGATCCGCGCCATGATCGGGATGCTCCCCCCTTTCAGCGCGTCGGGATATCCCTTTCCATCATACTTTTCATGGTGGTGCCGGATGCCGGGGATGATCCCGCGAAGCGGCCGGATGTTTTCGACGATCTTCGCCCCGATCACGGTGTGACTTTCCATAATCTGAGCCTCCTCCGGCTCGAGACGGTTCGGCTTCCCCAGAATCCGATCTTCGATTCCGATCTTGCCGATGTCATGAAGCGCCGCGGCCAGCTTCAGCTGATCCAGCTCTTCCTGGGAGAGCTCCAGCCGTCTTCCGACCACCAAGCTGTATTCCAAGACCCGCTTCGTATGGCCGCCGGTATAGGCGTCTTTCGCCTCGATCGCATCCCCGAGCGCCGCCGCCGTGCTCAGGAAGGTCTCTTTCAACTCTTTGTAGAGGCCCGCATTCTCGATGGCGATGGCAACCTGATCGGCCAACGATCGGAATCCTTCCAGATCGACCGGGGTGAATTTGCCGCGCTTCTTGTTGATCGCCTGGAGCACGCCGACGATTTTTTCTCGAATCTTCACCGGGACGCAGATCATGTTGCGGGTGATGAAACCGCTCTTCTCGTCCGCGCTCTTGAAGAAATGGGGATTCGCCCGCGTATCGTTCACAATCTGAGGTTCCCCCGTTTGCGCGACCCAACCGGCGATTCCCTCTCCCGGCCGCAGCCGGATCTCGCGAATGGTCTCCCCCTTTTCGCCCAGCGCCACCTCGAAGAAAAGCTCCTGCGTTTCCGGATCGATCAACAAGAGAGAGCCGACCTCGGAGCGCATCAGCCGGGTCGCCGATTCCATCGCCCGCTTGCGCACCTCCCGCTCATCCAACGTGGAGTTCAGAAGGCGGCCGATCTCCTCCATCGTCTCTAAAATCTGGAGGCGCGCTTTTTGGGCCGCCAGCTTGTTTTTTAACCCGACCTCGGCGCGGACCTGGACGGCCGGCTTTTTATCCTTCTTCCGGACGGCCGCTTTTTTCCCCTTCTTCGTCGTTGCAGGCATCGCTCCTCCCCGCTTCCTACTCGGTGTTCTTGATCATCGACGCGAAGGCCTCCATCCGGGAGAGTTGATGGACATCCTTATCGCCCCGCCCGGAGAGATTGACGATGACCAATTGATCTTTGCCCATCCCGGGAGCCACCTTCACCAGATGGGCGATCGCATGGGCCGATTCGAGCGCCGGCAAAATCCCTTCCGTCTCGGCGAGAAGCTTAAACGCGGCCAGCGCCTCCTCGTCCGTCACATAAGTATAATCGATCCGCTTCATATCCCGGTAATAGCTATGCTCCGGGCCGACCGCCGCATAATCGAGGCCGGCCGACACCGAATGGGTCGTCTGGATCTGCCCGCTCGGATCTTGAAGCAGATAGGTCATGGTTCCTTGAAGAACTCCGACGGAGCCGCCGGCAAAGCGCGCCGCATGCTGCCCGGGCGCGATGCCCCGCCCCCCGGCCTCCACGCCGACCATCCGGACCGACTTGTCCGAGAGGAACGGATAGAAAAGACCGATCGCGTTGCTCCCGCCGCCGACGCAGGCGATGAGGGTCTCGGGAAGCCGCCCCTCGGCCCGCATGATCTGCTGGCGCGCCTCCTGGCCGATGACCGATTGAAAATCGCGGATCATCATCGGATAGGGGTGCGGCCCCAGGACCGATCCGAGAATGTAGTGGGTGGTCCGGACGTTCGTCGTCCAGTCGCGCATCGCTTCGCTGATCGCATCTTTGAGGGTCCGGCTCCCGGCATCGACCCCCGTCACCTTCGCTCCCAAGAGACGCATCCGGATGACGTTCAGCCCCTGCCGCTCCATGTCTTCGGTCCCCATGTACACTTCGCAGGCGAGCCCCGCGCGCGCCGCCACCGTCGCCACCGCCACCCCATGTTGCCCGGCGCCGGTCTCGGCGATCACCCGCTGCTTTCCCATCTTCTGCGTCAGGAGGATCTGGCCCATCGTGTTGTTGATCTTATGGGCGCCGGTATGGCAAAGATCTTCCCGCTTCAGATAGACCTTGGCCCCGCCGAGCCGCTCCGAGAGACGCTGCGCGAAGTAGAGCGGCGTCGGACGGCCGACATAATTCTTCAGCCCATCGGCCAGTTCCTTCTTGAACGCGGGATCGCGCCGGACCGCGTGATAGGCGGCCTCCAACTCTTCGAGGGCCGGCATCAATGTCTCGGGGACATATTTCCCGCCGTACGGCCCAAACCGTCCTTTTTTATTCGGCAATAGCATGCGCTTCTCCCGCCTCTTTGGCCGCCTTGATGAACGCCCTCACTTTGAGAGGATCTTTCTTTCCCTTTTTGATCTCGACCCCGCTGCTCACATCGACGCCGTAGGGCCGGACCGTCGCGATGGCCGCTCCGACGTTCTCCGGTGTCAGGCCGCCGGCGAGGAGGATCCTTCCGAGCCGCGTCGCTTTCGCCGCAATCGTCCAATCGAACGTTTGGCCGCTCCCCCCCATCTGCTGATCATGGTGCGTGTCGAGCAGAAAAGCGCGCGCGCCGCAAACGGCTATTTCGTCGAGGCTCTTCTCATCCCGAACCCGGACGACCCTGATCGCGCGCGATGCGAACGGCCGGATCGCCTCCGGAGAAAAAGGGCCGTGGAACTGGATCAGGCCGATCCCGCACTCCTCGATCGCCCTTCTGAGATCTTTCTCTTCGCCCGAGGTAAAGACGCCGACCGTCGTCACGAAGGCCGGCAGGGAAGAAACGATCTGTCGGACTGTCGCCGGCGGGACGAACCGGGGGCTCTCCGGCGCAAAGATGAAGCCGACGGCATCGGCCCCACCCTCCGCCGCCGTCATCGCATCTTCCAAATTGGTGATCCCGCAGATCTTAACGCGCATGGACATCAGGACAAGAAGCCGGAATTCAGGAGCCGGAAGTCAGAATAGAGGTCAAGTCGTCACTCCCGCTTGAACATTCGGGAATGACGGATCAAAGGTCTTCATGATCGATCTATTCTGAATCCTGATTCCTGACTTCTCTTCACCTTCCCATCATCTCCTTCATCTTATCCGCCATCTTCTCCGCCGCCATGAAGGTCTCGCCGATCAGCATCGCCTCGACCCCCGCATCGTAGAGCCGCTCGACCTCTTTGCGGGAGTGAATCCCGCTCTCGCTGATCACGATTCGATCTTTTCGCAGCGAGGAGGGAATCTCGCGGAGAAGGCGGAAGGTCGTCTCCAGATCGGTCTTAAACGTGTGGAGGTCTCGATTGTTGATCCCGATGATCGGCGCCCAATCGACGACTTGCTCTAACTCTTTTTCGGTGTGAACCTCCACCAACGTGTCGAGCGAGAGATCCCGCGCCAGGTGAAAATAATCGATCGCTTGTTGCCGTTCGAGCAGCGCGGCGATCAGGAGGAGGGCATCGGCCCCCCAGGCGCGCGCCTCATAGAGCTGAAATTCATCCAAGATAAAATCTTTTTGAAGCAAGGGGAGGGAGATCGCTGCCCGCACCTCTTTCAGATAAGCGGGCTTCCCGAGGAAGAAATGCTCTTCCGTGAGAACGGAAACGGCGGCGGCCCCTTCTCCTTCGTAGATCTTCGCAATCTCGACCGGCTGAAATTTCTCCCGAATGATTCCCTTCGAAGGGGAGGCCTTTTTGACCTCGGCGATCAGCCGGGGGCTTCCTTCTCGGCGCGCCCGCAGCGCCTTCTGAAATCCGCGGGTCGGCTCGGCGTCCGCAATCCGCGACCGGAGCTCTTGAAGCGCGCTTCGCCCCCTCCGTCGCGAAACCTCCTCCCGTTTTACTTTCAGAATGTCATTTAGGAATGTCATAAAATTCAGTGAGGAGTGAACAGTAAGGAGTGAGGAGAAAAAATTTAACTCTTCTACTCCTCACTACTCACTCCTAACTCCTTACTTTACTTATTCGTCATCTCTTTCAACGCTTCCAGCTTGTTCATCGCCCTGCCGGAGTCGATCGACTCTTCGGCGAGGTGGACCCCTTCCTGGAGCGTCTTTGCTTTTCCGACGGCGACGAGCGCGGGGGCGGCGTTCATCAAGACCACATCCCGCTTCGGACCTTTCTCCCCTTTTAGGATATCGAAGAGGATCGCCGCGTTGATATCGGCGTTGCCGCCGGCCAGATCTTTCAAGCTTCCATTCGGGAGATGAAAATCCTTCGGCTCCAGCGGATAGGTCAGCACCCGGCCCCCTTTTCCCTCGGAGATCCGGCTCTTGCCTGTAATGGTGATCTCATCGAGGCCGTCGGAGCCGTGGACGACGAAGCAGTGGCGCGAGCCGAGATTGAGGAGCACTTGGGCCATCAGCTCCGTGTAGATCGGCGCGAAGACCCCGAGCACCTGAATCGTCGCCCCCGCCGGATTGGTCAGCGGCCCCAAGATATTAAAAATCGTCCGGATGCCGATCTCCTGGCGCGGGGTCACGGCATGCTTCATCGCGCCGTGAAAGAGCGGGGCGAAGAGAAAGCCGATGCCGATTTCATTGATGCAGGCCTCCACCCGGTCGGGAGGGAGATCGATCTGCACCCCCAGCGCCTTCAAAACGTCCGCGCTCCCGCAGGAGCTGGAGACGGAGCGGTTGCCATGCTTGGCCACCGTGACCTCACAGCCGGCGACGACAAAGGCGACCGTCGTCGAGATGTTGAAGGTATGCAGCCGATCTCCCCCGGTCCCGCAGGTATCGACCACCAGCGGATCGCCGACGCGGATCTGGACCGCCTTCTCCCGCATCACCTTGGCCGATCCGGTAATCTCGGCGACCGATTCCCCTTTCATTCGCAGGGCGGTGATGTAGGAGGCGATCTGCGCCGGCGTCGCCTTTCCCTCCATGATCTGGCGCATGACCTCTTCCGCTTGGGCCTCGGTCAGGTCGATCCGTTCCGTCACCTTGGCAATCGCTTCTTTAATCATTCCCTTTCCTCATCGTCCCACCGGAGAGCGCGTGCTCTCCAAGAAGTTTTTTAGAAGATCTTTTCCGGCCCGCGTCAAGATCGATTCCGGATGGAACTGAACCCCCTCGATCGGAAAAGTTTTATGCCGCACCCCCATGACCTCCCCCTCCTCGGTCCAGGCGGTGATCTCCAAAACCTCCGGCATGCTCTCCCGTCGAATGATGAGGGAATGATAGCGGGTCGCCTCGAACGGATTCGGAAGCGCGCGATAAACCGTTCGCCCGTCATGCCGGATCATCGACGTCTTCCCATGCATCAACCGAGGCGCGCGGATGATCTCGCCGCCGAACGCCTCCCCGATCGCTTGATGGCCGAGACAGACGCCGAGGATCGGAATCTGCGAGCCGAATTTCCGGATGACCTCGACCGAGATCCCCGCCTCTTTCGGCGTGCAGGGGCCGGGGGAGATGACGATCTTCGACGGCCGCATCTTCTCGATTTCCGGGAGGCTGATCCGATCGTTCCGATGGACCGACATCTCCGCCCCCAGCTCCCCCAGGTACTGAACGAGGTTGTAGGTGAAAGAGTCGTAATTATCGATGACAAGAAGCATGATCGATTCCTAATCAAGACGGCTTTCAGCGATCAGCCGTTAGCTTGAAGATTTTAGTTTTTAGCTGAATGCTGAAAGCGGATGGCTGAACGCTTTATTCTAAACCTTTCTCCGCCATCTCGATCGCGGTCAGCATCGCCTTTGCTTTGTTGACCGTCTCCTCATACTCCCGATCTGGATCGGAGTCGGCGACGATCCCGGCCGCCGCCTGAACGGTCGCTTGGTTGCCGCTGATGATAATCGTTCGGATGGTAATGCAGGTATCCATGTTGCCCTGAAAGCTGAAGTAGCCGACCGCCCCGGCATAAAGGCCCCGCCCCTCCGGTTCGAGCTCGTCGATAATCTCCATCGCCCGGATCTTCGGCGCGCCGGTCACGGTGCCGGCGGGAAAGCAGGACTGTAGAAGATCGAAAGCGTCCTTCCCCTCGCCCAATTGCCCGACGACATTCGAGACGATGTGCATGACATGCGAATAGCGCTCGATGACCATCATTTCATCGACCTTCACCGTTCCATAGTCGCAGACCCGGCCGAGATCGTTCCGGCCCAGGTCGATCAGCATCACATGCTCCGCCCGCTCTTTGGGGTCGGCGAGGAGCTCCTTTTCAAGCGCTTGGTCCTCCTGCGGCGATTTTCCACGGCGGCGGGTTCCGGCGATCGGACGGGTTTCGGCCTGCTTCCCTTCCAGCCGGACGAGCACCTCCGGCGAAGTCCCCACCAGGTGGAGCCGGCCGAATTTGAGAAAAAACATATAGGGCGAAGGGTTGATGCTCCGAAGAGAGCGGTAAACCAGGAAGGGGTCGCTGGAGATCGTCGTCGAGAAGCGCTGGGAAATCTGAACTTGAAAGATATCGCCCGCCTTAATATATTCCTTGGCCGCCAGGACCGCTTTCTTGAACTCCTCCCGCGTGAAATTCGATTTCGGAGGGGCGGCTTTTCTTCCGGGCGGTGGGGTCGCCGCCTCCCAATTCAACGGACGTCGAAGACGCGCGATCAGGGCGTCGATCTTCTCGACCGCCTTCTGATAGGTCTCTTTGAGATTTCCATCTTGGATGAAGGCGTTCGAGACGACCTTGATCCGGTGCTTGACGTTGTCGAAGATAAGAAGGGTATCGGTGAGCAGAAAAAAGAGGTCCGGATTCGGCCGATCGTTACTTTTAAATCGAACCGGCTCGAAGAAACGGACCATGTCGTAACCGATGTAGCCGACCGCCCCGCCGAAAAAGCGGGGAAGCCCCTCCACCTCCACCGGTTTGTATTCGGAGAGAAGCTTTTTCAATACAAGAAGGGGGTTCTCGTCGTCGGCGATTTGCACCCCCCTTCCATCCCGGACCACTTCGATCCGACCCCCTTTGGCTTGGATCAGGGCGGCGGCATCGACCCCAAGGAAAGAGTATCTCCCCCACTTCTCCCCCCCTTCGACGCTCTCCAAAAGATAGGCGTAATCTCCGGTCGCGATCTTCAAGAAAGCGGAGACGGGGGTTTCGGTGTCAGCCAGAATCTCTCGGTAAACCGGGATAAGATTACCTTCTTTGGCCTTCCGACAAAACAGATCGAACGAGGGGGTCACCATGAGACTTCCATAAAAAAGGGTGTCTCAGGCTAACACAGGGGGTGCACAGAAGTCAATGAATCAAATGGATTTTTGCGCTGCTTTCGATCGATTTCCCTGTCTCCGGCCGGAAGAATTCCGGACGATCTCGCTTTATTTCCGGGCAACGATCAGGATCTGATTGCAGAGATGGTTGAAAGGGAACCGGTCGAACCGACGGCCGAGGGAATATCCCAGGTCCAGATTCATCTTGGCGATTCTCGCCAGGCCCGGCATCATGACGCCGACCTTTTTGACGAGGGTCATCCCCCGGAACAGCTCCCGGACCTGACGCGGCCAGATTACGAGGTGATCTCGACGGAGCGCCCAAAGAAACAGGCCGGCAAAGGGGCTGTTGAATTCAACGACAAAGATTCCTCCCGGCTTTAAGACGCGGCGGACTTCTTGGAGAATCGCCTTCTGCATCTCAAAGGGAAGGATATGAAAGAAGCGAATCGAAACGATCTTATCGAAGGTATTGTCTTTATAAGGAAGCTGGAGCGCATTGGCGAGATGGAACGAGATATTTTGAAGCCCCTTCCCGGCCGCTTTTCCCTTCGCCTGCTCGACCATCTTCCAGGTCAGATCGACGCCGAAGATCGACACCCCCTTTTCGGCCAGGCCGACGGAAACCCGCCCCGTTCCGGTCGCCAAATCCAAAATACGCTCTCCCTTCTTCGCTTGCAGAAGATCGAAGAGAATTTGGTTGGTCAGTTCGGCATAGAATCGTCCGGCCTCATGAGAAAAGCGTTTTAGATCATAGACCGCGGCTTCTTTGGTGTAATCGGCCTGCTTAACGCTGCTGTAGGACTCCATTCCAACCCGTTTTGGATCAACGGCACGATTCATTGCGTGGTTCTTCATACACTCTCCCTACATAAACGGTAAGCGCATCAATCCTCGCGGTAAGGAGGTAGATACGCGAACGGATGCCGTTCTATTAAAATTCAATCAGTATAAATATAACATGATGGCTTGTAACCAAGAAAGGTGTTTCTATCGAGGGGCTTGAAATTTAGAAAAAGGATAAAACGCGGATGAGGGTCTCCCGGAGGTGTTTTCGCTCGACGATCATATCGATCATTCCGTGTTCCAGGAGAAACTCGGCCCGCTGGAATCCTTCCGGAAGCTGTTGTTTGATCGTCTTTTCGATGACGCGCGGACCGGCAAAACCGATGAGCGACTTCGGCTCGGCGATAATGATATCTCCCAACATCGCAAAACTGGCGGTGACACCGCCGAACGTCGGGTCGGTCAGGATGGAGATGTAAGGAACTTTTTCTTCTTGAAGGCGCGCAATGGCGGCGCTGGTCTTCGCCATCTGCATCAGCGAGAGAATCCCCTCCTGCATCCGGGCGCCTCCGGAAGCGGAAAAGAGAATCAACGGGAGTCGTTTCTCCTTCGCCAGCTCGATGCCGCGCGTTAATTTCTCTCCGACCACCGACCCCATGCTGCCAGCCATAAAGGCAAAATTGAGGATACCGAGAATCACCGCGCGATGATTGATCTGCCCCTCCCCGATCACCAGGGCATCGAGTTGGCCGGTCTTTTCCTGATTTGCTTTGAGCCGATCTTTGTATCGGGCGGAATCTTTGAAATGAAGGGGATCGAGGGGGGCCAACGAGGAATCGAACTCATTGAAGCTCCCCTCATCGACCACCATTCCGATTCTCTCTTCGACGGAGATGGGGAAATGATAGTCACACTTGGGGCAGACCTTCGCGTTGCGTTCGAGCTCTTTTCGATAAATAATTTCACGGCAGTTGTTGCATTTGACCCAGAGCCCTTCCGGGATCTTGATCTTTTTGGTCTCCCCGGGCTGCCGCTCTTTTTTAAACCAAGCCATTGTTTAAAACCCGTGAGACGTGAAGCGTTAGGCGGGAGGGGTAAAAGATTTAAAATCTTTTGACCTGACCCCTCACGCCTCCCGCCTAACGCCTCATGTCCCTTTGTCCCAACCTACGTTCCCATTTCCCAGGAGGCGAGGTACTTCTCCTGCTCTTTG
>SCUR01000564.1 GCA_004297235.1 Candidatus Manganitrophaceae bacterium
TGCTGATCACCTTTAATCGATAATAGAGGTCTTTCCTGAATTTTCCGACCTTGATCAGCTCTTCCAAGTTTTTGTTGGTTGCCGCAATCACCCGCACGTTCGCCTTGATCCGCTCCTTTCCGCCGACCCGCTCAAATTCCCGCTCCTGAAGCACCCGCAGCAGTTTCGCTTGAAGGTGGATCGACATATCCCCGATCTCATCCAGAAGCAGGGTGCCGCTCTCGGCCATCTCAAATTTCCCCTCTTTCTTCTGGATTGCTCCGGTGAACGCCCCCTTTTCATGACCGAACAGCTCGCTCTCCAGAAGGGTTTCGACCAGCGCGGAGCAGTTGATGCCGAGAAAGGGGGTATTGTAATTCGCGTGATAATGGACGGCCCGGGCGATCAATTCCTTCCCGGTTCCGCTTTCCCCTTCGATCAGAACCGTCGCGTTGCTTTCCGAAGCGATGGCGATGGTCTTGAAAATCTGGAGCATCTGCGGCGTTTTCCCGATGATGTTGCCGATCTTCGTCGAGGAGAACTCATCGAACAGCGGTCCGGGCGACGACCGTTTCAGCGCGATGATCCCCTTGATCTTTCCGACCACGGCGTTCAGCTCGTCGATATTGATCGGTTTGTTGATGTACTCGAACGCGCCGGCCTTCATCGCCTGGATCGTCGTATCCATATCGATAAAGGCGGTCATGATAATAATGAAGGTATTGTCATCGATGGAGCGGATCTCTTTGAGGACCGACAGCCCGCTCATGTCGGGGAGCCGATTGTCGAGCAGAATGATCTGAGGGACAAAGGTTTTGACCTTGTCGAGCCCCTCGCGTCCGGTTAAGGCCGCCTCAACTTCATATTTTTGACACTGGAAGTGGAGAGATAAAAGCTCACAATTGGAGGGATCATCATCAATGACAAGCAGTTTTTGCACGGTCTCCCCCATCCTTGTTGGAGATGCACTTACACCGGATCATCCGGCATCGTGAAGCAACGATCTGAAGCGGTATTTCTATCCAAGTGAAAATATTAGCAAATAGCCGATGCGGATTTCAACTTCTATATCGACACCCCTGCAACACCCCCGGTGCGGTCGCAAACCGGTTCGCTTCCGGGCCTGCGTTTCCGGTAGAGACCGCCGGGAGGTCTCTCCAACCGACCGCTCCATTCAACGTCTTCTTGCTCTCATGCGAAAAGGCTTTTATAATCGGGGGGTGAAGAAGTATATCCTGAAGAATCCGCCGAAACAGGCCGCGCTCGATACCTTTCGGGCGGCCTATCAATCTTCCCTCAACGAACAACAGTTTCAAGTCGCCACCGCCCCCGACGGTCCGGCGCTGGTGATCGCCGGGGCCGGCAGCGGCAAGACGCGGACGCTGATCTATCGTCTGGCCTGGCTGGTCCACTGCGGTGTTGCGCCGGAGTCGATCCTCCTGCTCACCTTCACCCGACGCGCCGCGCACGAAATGCTCAAGCGCGCGGCGCAATTGCTCGACGATCGGTGCCAGCGGGTCTCCGGCGGCACCTTCCATTCGGTCGGCGCCGCGATTCTCCGCCGGTACGGCAAGCCGCTCGGCCTCTCTTCCTCCTTCACGATTCTCGACCGCTCCGATGCGGAGGATGTGATCCAGCTCCTGCGCGGCGAGATGGGACTCGCCGAGAAGGGAAAGCGCTTCCCCAAAAAGGGGACCCTCTCCGACCTCTTCAGCAAGGTGCAGAACAAGCTGCTCACCCTGGATGAAGTGGTCGAAGCGGAATACCGCCACTTCACCGATCAGGTTGAGTTGATCCGCTCTCTTTTCATCCGTTATCAAAAGTACAAGACCGATCGGCATCTGGTCGACTATGACGATCTTCTGGTCGATCTCTACGCCCTCCTTTCCGAGCATGAAGCGATCCGGCAGACGCTGGCCGAGCAGTACCGTCATCTCTTGGTCGATGAATACCAAGACACCAACAAGATCCAGGGAGAGATCGTCCGGTTGCTCGGCCGGGACGGACGGGTGATGGCGGTGGGGGATGACGCCCAGAGCATCTACTCGTTTCGCGGGGCCGATTTTCAAAACATCCTCCGCTTCCCGCAATCCTTCCCCGGAACGCAGGTCTACAAGCTCGAAGAGAACTACCGATCGACGCAGGCGGTTCTCGATTTGGCGAACGCGGTCATCGCCGAATCCCGGCACCAGTATCCGAAGCATCTCTTCACCCGCAAGCAGGGGGGGATGAAGCCGGCGCTGGTGCGGGCGCAGGACGAATCGGAGCAGTCGCGCTTCGTCGCGCAGAAGATTTTGGAACTGCGGGAGGAGGGGATTCCCCTCTCGGAGATCGCCGTCCTCTTTCGATCGAGCTTCCATTCGTTCGATCTGGAGATCGAGCTGGCCCGCTGCAACCTTCCCTTCGAGAAGCGGGGCGGGTTCAAGCTGGTCGAGACGGCGCACGTGAAGGACCTAATGAGCCATCTTCGCGTCCTGATCAACCCCTCCGACGCGGTCAGCTGGAACCGGCTTCTGCTGCTGATTCCGGGGATCGGTCCGCGAACCAGCCAGAAGATGATCGCGACGGTGCAGCAGGAGGGGAGGGAGTCGCTCCGGGGATTTGCGCGCGGCGCGCAGGCCGAATCGATCCAACGCTTGCTGGAGATGCTCTCGCAGGCGGAGGGGGCTGATTCGATGACCGGCCAGATCGAGCGGGCGATGGAGTATTATCTGCCGTTGATGAAGAACCGGTATGACGATCATCCCAAGCGGACGAAAGACCTGGAGCATCTACTCCTGATTGCCGAGCGGTATCGAACGCTCTCCCGTTTTCTTTCAGACCTCGCCCTGGAGCCGGAGGCGTCGGTCCTCGATGTGGCGCCGACAGACGCCGATCAAGAAAAGCTGGTCCTCTCCACGATCCACTCGGCCAAAGGGCTCGAATGGAAAGCGGTCTTCATCCTCTGGGCGCTTGACGGCTACTTCCCGTCGATCTACTCTTTCACCCACGAAGCCGAGCTCGATGAAGAGCGCCGGCTGATGTACGTCGCCGTCACCCGCGCCCAGGAGCAGCTCTATCTGACCTATCCGATCCGGGTCTTCCACCGAGCGAGCCATGCTGTTCTCACCAAGCCTTCCCGGTTCATCGAATCGGTTCCGGAAGAGATTCTGGAGCCGTGGGTGCTGTCGGAAGAAGGGTGAAGCTCCGTCCTTTTCGGCGTCCGCCGGTTCTCCATCGTCGAAAGGGATTCATCCCTTCGAAAATAAGCCGTTGACATGAAGGGTGAACCGGCTTAAAAAAGTCGGACAGAGGAGAAAAAAGATGAAGCCGCGAATTAAAATCATCACGTTGGCCGTCGTCGATTTGCAAAAGTCGTTGGCCTTCTACCGCGACGGAATGGGGTTGCACACGGAAGGGATCATCGGAACGGAATTTGAGGACGGCGCGGTCGTCTTCTTTGAAATGAACGATGATCTGATCTTGGCGCTTTGGCCGAGGAGGTCCTTGGCGAAGGACGCGAAGGTCCCCGTCACGCCGAGCAGTCCCTCG
>SCUR01000565.1 GCA_004297235.1 Candidatus Manganitrophaceae bacterium
AACCGCCAGGGCAGATCGAGAAAGAAATGGACGATTCCCCAAGAAACGGCGACCGAGAGAAGACCGCCGACGAGGGCCGCCAGCAGTCCGAGAAGAAGATACTCCACCGCCATGATGGCCAGCAGCGTCGGCCGGGTCGCGCCGAGCGTTTTGAAGAGGGTCATCTCGTGAAGCCTTCGGGCGCGGGTCGCCGCGATCGCGCCGGAGAGGACGATCAGTCCGACGGCGAAGCCGAAGAGGGCCATGAATCGGACCGTCCGGGTGATCTCTTTGAGAATGCCGGCGATGGTCTCCAAAACTTCGCGGAGATGGAGGACGGTCACATTCGGAAAGGTCCGGAGGACGGCATTCTGGATTGGAAAGTCTTGCTCGGCCAAGGTCGCGGCGGTCGCCACATAGGTGATCGGCGCGCCGTCGAGCGCCCCCGGCTCGAAGATGAAGAAGAAATTCGTGGAGAGGCTTCCCCAATCGACATCGCGGAGGCTCGTCACCTCTCCCTGAATCGTCACCCCTTGGATGTCGAAGGTGACCTTCGACCCAAGATCGATCCCCAAATGCCGGGCCGCCTCCGCCTCCACCGAGATCCGCGCCGTCCCCTCTTTTCCGGTCTCTCCTCCCCACCATTGTCCCTTGCGGACCGTGTTGTGTTTCGGAAGATCCCGCCGGTAGGTCAGGACATACTCCCGGGTGAAGTACCATCCGTCGGGGCGCTCCTCGGCCTGGATCTCGGAGACCTTCTTGCCGTTTAAATCGAAGAGCCGCGACCGGACCAGGGGGGTCAGCTCGACCGGCTTTTTCAGATCCCACTTCGCCATGGTCGCCTCGAACGGATCTTTCTGGTCGGGCTGCAGGTCGATGAAAAAAAGACTCGGCGCATCTTCCGGGACATTCTGCTGCAGATCGGCCAGCAGATTTCGCTCCACCTGCAAAAGGGTCAGGAGGATCAGCACCCCGATCCCGATCGAGAGGACCACCGTCGTAATCTGCCGGCCGGGGCGGGTGAGATTCCCGATGCCGTAGCGGAAGATCAAGCGGCGTGGACGCCCGAACGATCCCAGCAAGCGGAGCGCCCCCCAGGTCGCCCCGAGCAGGAGAAGAATCGCCACGGCCACTCCCGCGATGACCCAGCTTCCCAACCGCCACGACCCCGCCTGCCAAACGGAAAGGCCGGTCCAGCCGAGGGCGATGAGAACGGCCAATGCGCCAGTGCGTAAGGAGTGAGGAGTGAAGAGTGAGTGGTAAAGGCAAAAACCAAAAATCTTTTTCTCCTGACCCCTCACTCCTAACTCCTCACCTGCTCCAAAAGAACCTTCCACTTCCTGCCGGAATACCCGCGACGGCGCGACGCGCCAGACTTTTTGAAGGGGCCAGAGGGAAAAGAGGAAAGTGGTTCCGACCCCCATGGCGATCCCTCGGAAGATCGGAAGAAAGGTGATCTCAAAGGAGAATCCGGGGGGGAGGAACCGGGTCAGCAGCCCCAGCAGGGAGTGATACATCCCCATCCCCAAGGCGACCCCGAGGAGACTGCCGATGCTGCCGAGGAAAAGAGAGAGGAGCAAGTAGATCAACAAAACGGAGGAGGAAGGGCTTCCAAGCGATTTGAGGATGGCGATCGTCCCGATCCGCTCGGTCAAGAAAGCATGGATGTTGCTCGCAACGGCGATGCCGCCGATCAGAAGCGTGATCAACCCGACAAGGCCCAGATAGGTCGTGAAGTTCTCCAGGAACCGCCCGAGGCGGGGCTGGGCTTCCCGATAGGTCTGCAATCGCACCCTCTCCGGCTCCCAGCGCTTCTTCAGCTCGTCTTTGAGGCTCTCGGGGGTCCAGGGGGCGGCGGTTTGGAACAGAATGCGCCGGGTGATCCGGCTTCCGGTCTGAACCAGCTTCGTCCGGGCCAATCCCTCCTGAGACAACATCACGCGCGGACCGAGGCTGAAGGTCCCGACGGCCCGATCAGGCTCTTTTCGGATGACCCCCTTGATCGTGAAATCGGCCTCCCCGACTCTGAGCCGATCGCCGACCTGCAAGTTGAGGCGAATCAACAGCGCCTCTTGAACCCAGGCGGTTTCCGGATCTTGGAACGGTTCGGAGGCCGGCGGATCGACGGCGAATCGGCCGTAAAAGGGATACCCCGGCTCGACCGCCTTCAGCTCGACGAGCTGAGATTGAAACCCGGAGGCCGATTCTTTCCCAGGCGCCGAGCCGGTGGCGGCCATTCCGATCAGCTCGGTCACCCGGACCGTCCGAATCCCCCGGCCGGCCAAATCGGCCAGAACCGCCTCCCCCTCCGGCGACAGAGGACGGCTCAACCGCGCCTCCAGATCGGCCGTGAGAAGATTGCGGGCCTCGTGAAAAGTCATCTCTTCCAGATTGGCGGCGATGTTGCCGACGGCGACGATCGACCCGACCCCCAGGGCGATGGAGAGGAGAAAGGAGAGAAAGTGCCGAAAAGAGCCGCGCGCCTCGCGCCAGACCATTTTGAAAATAAATCGGCTCATGAAGATCCCTGAAGCTGATCCCCGACCACGCGACCGTCGCGAAGCGAGAGGATCCGCTCGGCGCGGGCGGCCAGCGCGGAATCGTGGGTCACCAGAATCAACGTGCTTCCCTGATCGCGGTGGAGCTGAAGGAGGAGCTCCATCACCCGGGCGCCGTTGGCCGAGTCGAGGTTGCCGGTCGGCTCATCGGCCAGGAGCAGGGTCGGCCGCGCGGCATAGGCCCGGGCGACGGCGACCCGCTGCTGCTCCCCCCCCGAGAGCTGGACCGGATAGTGATTCCGACGGTCTCCCAACCCGACCGCATCGAGGAGGCGAAGCGCCTCTCGATCGGCCCCCGTTTCCCCTCGAAGTTCAAGTGGAACTTGAACATTCTCCAACGCGGTCAGCGTCGGGATGAGATGAAACGACTGAAAGATCATCCCGACCTTATCCCGGCGCAAGCGCGCCAGATCGTCCTCGCTCAGCTCCGAGAGGGAGACCCCGTCGATCCGGATGGCGCCGGAGGTCGGCCGATCGAGTCCGGCGATCAAACCCAACAAGGTCGATTTCCCGCTCCCCGAAGGTCCGATTACCGCGAGGAACTGCTTCGCCGGAACCTGCAGATCGATTCGGTCGAGGATCGTCACCGCCCTTCCGCCGCTGGTGAGTTGCATCGTCAAATTGGAAATCTCGATCATGCGCGCTCCTCGTCTGAGACAGTGGGTTGTATTATACACCAGGAATCAACCGGGGAACAGAAGCAGAAGCGAACGGCGGAATGCGGAGTTTAAAGGTTTTGAATCCAATTCCGTCTCTTTGCTCTTTTGTTTTGAATCGGTTCTATTGGACGCTGATAAAGAATGGGAACGGGGTTTGGGCAATGCCCCAAACGGCATCCCCTCGCAAATTAAAATACGACTAAACCGGCGCGCTTAACGGGAGAGTCGGTTGAGA
>SCUR01000566.1 GCA_004297235.1 Candidatus Manganitrophaceae bacterium
GACTAGCTCTCCGTCTCTGCGAAGATCGGTGGGAACCTACTGAGTCAACTCATGGCATGCGGGTCTTACAACTTAAACTTTCTTCCAGTAAAGGACCTGCTGATGTTGAGCGAGAGATCTGGCTCTGGGATTTCGCGGGACAGCCTGATTACCGCCTGATACATCAACTTTATATGGATGAAACAGCTTTGGCTCTTTTGATTTTTGATCCACAAGATGATAATCCATTTGAAGAACTCTCACAATGGGAGAAGGCTTTGCATAGGGCAACAAAGCAAGCTCTGACCAAAATTTTGGTGGCGGCTCGTTGCGACCGTGGTGGGATTACGATTAGCAAGAAAAGGTTTGAACAATTTTGCAGCGAACGAGGGTTCGCTGGTTTTATCACTACCTCCTCTAAGATTAACGAAGGATGCGAAGAACTTAAGGCGACAATCGCAAGAAGCATCCCTTGGAACCGACTTCCATGGATTGCTACTACTCGCATTTTTAAAGCGCTCAAAGATGCAATTTTAAAACTCAAGGACGAAGATACGCCACTGATTCGATTTCCCGAATTGCTCCAACGCCTGCAACTGACCCTTCGGCAAGAGACTATTAGTACTGAAGAATTGCGTGCCGTAATAGGGTTAATGGAAGGGCAGGGAATGGTTCAGATGCTTGCTTTTGGGGATTTCATTCTGCTACAGCCAGAGCAGGTTAACTGTTATGCCTCTGTAGTAGTCCGAATGGCACGTGAGCATGCAGATGAAATGGGGGTTATTCCGGAGGAACAAATTCTAGAGGGCAAACTCGACTACAAAGGAATTAAACGTTTGAATAAAGAAGATGAAAAAATTCTTTTGCGCGCCATGACTCAAACATTCTTGGATCGAGCGCTCTGCTTCCGTGAACAAACGGCCGTAGGAACAATACTGGTCTTCCCTTCTTATTTTCGACGAGACAAGCCGGACCTACCTGAATATCCAAACGTCTTTGTTACTTATGGTTTCACAGGACCACTTGATGAAATCTACGCGACATTGATTGTTAGATTAATCTATTCCGGGGGATTTGGAAAAGGTGAATTGTGGAAGAACGCCGCTGATTTTAGAACTCACAGCAGCAAGCGCTTGGGATTGGTAATGAAAAAAAAACCTGAAGGAGCCGCAGAATTGTCCGTTTATTTTGAGGCCGGCGTTCCAGATGATACAAAAGTCACCTTCATAAGGTATGTACATGAACACCTTTTACAGAAGGGCCAAGAAGTTACACGGGTGAGGATATATGTGTGTCCGCACTGTGACACACCCGTGGAGAACACCAAAGCCATTCAGGTTCGCCTTGAAAAGGGACAACATGATATTATCTGTGCTGTTTGTGAAAAGCGTGTGTCACTATTAGACCTTATTGAAGAGAAATTTGCTTCTGATAAATTGCGAAAACAAGTACGTGAATTAAATGAGAGGGCAGAAATCAACATTGATAATCAAAGTCGAGAATTAATCCTTATAGGCCATGCTTTTGCTATTGCGGGAGAAGCGGGACAGATTTTTCGTCCGACACCAAATTCCGACTGGGGTATTGATGGTGAGATTGAATTCAAAGATGATCAAGGCGGGGCAAGTGGTAAGCGAGTTTATCTCCAACTTAAGTCAGGTGATTCTTACCTTCACAAAAGAAAAAGGGATGGAAAGGAAATTTTCACCATCAAAAATGCTCGACATACCAAGTATTGGCAAGCCCATCATTATCCTGTGATGCTTGTGATTCGTACCTCAGATGGCCAGATCCGCTGGATGGATGTAACAGAATACTTACGAGAGTACGGTGAAGGAACAAAAATTGTTTTCGATGGGGAGCCCTTTACTGCGTTAAATTTAGTAAGGCTAAGGGATAAGTTGTTTCGAGCGAAAAGTAACTCACCGAATTAACGCCTCGGCGATCTGCACCGCGTTGAGCGCCGCCCCCTTCCGCAGGTTATCCCCCACGACCCAGAGATTCAGCCCGTTCGGGACGGAGCGGTCTTCGCGGACGCGGCCGACGTAGACGGCGTCCTGGCCGACGACGTCGAGCGGGGTCGGGTAGAGCTTGCGGCCGGGATCATCCATTACGATCACGCCGGGAAACTCAGAGAGAAGGGCGCGTGCCTCATTCGGCAGAAGCTTCTTTTCGGTTTCGATGTTGACCGATTCACAGTGGGAGCGAAAGACCGGGACCCGGGTCGTCGTGGCGGTCACCCGGATCGCCTCGTCCCCCATGATCTTCTTCGTCTCATTGATGATCTTGGTCTCTTCTTCGGTGTATCCGGTGTCGGGATCGGCATCCCAGTTGACGATACAGTTAAACGCGATCTGCTGGGGATAGACGGTGCACTTTACTTCCTGGAAGGTCAGCAGCGCGCGGGTCTGCTCCATCAGCTCGTCCATCGCCTCTTTTCCCGTCCCGGAGACCGATTGATAGGTGGTCACCACGACCCGCTTGATCCGGGCGGCATCGTGCAGCGGCTTCAGCGCCATGACGAGCTGGGCGGTCGAGCAGTTGGGGTTGGCGATGATGCCGCGGTGGTTTTTGAGGGTGTGACCGTTCACCTCCGGCACCACGAGCGGAACCGCCGGCTCCATCCGAAAGGCGCTGGAGTTGTCGATGACCACGGCACCCGCTTTCACGGCGTGAGCGCTGAACTTCTTGCTCAGATCGCTGCTGGTGGCGCCGAGGACAATGTCGATTCCGTTGAAGACCTCTTCGGTCAACTTCTGGACGACAAGGTCCTTCCCATTGAAGGAGAGGGTCGATCCGGCCGATCGCTCCGACGCAAAAAGAAAGAGCTCCTCCACCGGAAACTCCCGTTCCTCCAAGACAGCGACCATTTCCTGTCCGACGACCCCCGTCGCCCCCATGATTGCAACGCGGTACGACTTCTTCTTCTGAAGCGCCATTATGATTCCCCTCTACTGAAGTTCTTCCAAAATGCGGCGGCCCATCTCCACGGTTCCAATTTTCTTTGTCCCTTCGGAGTAGATGTCGGCCGTTCGATACCCTTTCTCCAACACCCGGAGCACCGCCGCCTCGATCAGACCCGCTTCTTTGTCGAGGCCGAAGGAGTACTGCAGCATCATCGCGGCGGAAAGAATGGTGGCGATCGGATTGGCGAGGTCTTTCCCGGCGATGTCGGGGGCGCTTCCATGGATCGGCTCGTACATCCCCCGCAGTCCTTCCTTCCCATCCGTGCGCTCCCCCATGCTGGCGGAGGGGAGCATCCCGATCGAGCCGGTCAACATCGCCGCCTCGTCGGAGAGGATGTCGCCGAAGAGGTTCGTCGTCACCAGCACATCGAACTGCTTCGGGTTGCGGATCAATTGCATCGCGCAGTTGTCGACATACATATGGCTGAGCGCGATATCGGGATAGCCCTTGTGAACTTCGGTGACCACCTTCCGCCAGAGCTCGGTCGCCTCCAGGACATTGGCCTTGTCGACCGACAGGACTTTCTTCCGCCGCTTCCGGGCGACCTCGAAAGCGACCTTGGCGATCCGGACGATCTCCGGGGTGGTATAGATTTCGGTGTTGATCCCGCGCTCCCCCCCTTCGTACTTCTCAACCCCGCGCGGCTTTCCAAAGTAGATCCCGCCGGTCAACTCCCGAACCACGAGAAGATCAATTCCGTCGATCACCTCTCGCTTCAAGGTCGAGGCATCTGCGAGCATCGGAAAGAGCTTGGCTGGTCGGAGATTGGCATACAGTCCGAGCTTCTCACGTAGTCCAAGCAGCGCCCGCTCGGGGCGAATCGCGTAGTCGAGCCCTTCCCACTTCGGTCCGCCGACCGCGCCGAGCAACACGGCATCGGCATCCAGCGCGAGCTTCAGGGTCTCCTCAGGAAGAGGTTTTCCGAACCGATCGATCGCCGAGCCTCCGACGATGGCATTCTGAAATTCAAACCGGTGTCCGAATTTTTTTCCGACCGCTTCTAAGACAGTCACTGCTTGGGGGACAATCTCTTGACCGATTCCATCTCCGGGAAGAACGGCAATTTTGTACGTTTTTGTCATCTTCTCAACCTATTTTTTTGTTGTGGATGAATCAGATTGAACTCTATCGGCATCCAGAGCACCTAAATCAATCCGACCTTCGGCTCGGCCTTGCCTCGCGCCGCACGCGCGGCAAGTTTGTTCAGGGCGTTGAGGTAGGCCCGGGCTGAGGCGATGATGATGTCGGTGTCGGCGCCGTGGCCCATGACGGTTTTCCCGTCTTCCTCCAGGGTGACATTCACTTCTCCGAGCGCGTCGGTGCCGCCGGTAATGCCCTTGACGTTGTAGGAAAGGAGACGGCTTTTCGTCTGGGTGATCGCCGCAATGGTCCGATACGCGGCATCGATCGGACCGTCCCCTTTGCCGACCATCTTCTGAACGGTCTCGCCGATCGACATCTCGACGGTGGCGGTCGGGGTGACGTCGCTTCCGCTCTCGACGTGGATCGCAATCAGGCGGTAGGTCTCGGCGGGGCGATCCATCTCCTCGGTGATAATCGTCTCGAGATCTTCCTCGAAGATCTCCTTCTTCTGATCGGCGAGCCGCTTGAGCCGCTCGAACGCCTGATCGAGCTCGGCATCGCCCGGATGATAGCCCATTTCCTCCAATCTCTTTTTGAAGGCGTGGCGGCCGGAGTGCTTGCCGAGAACCATGTGGGTCTTGCCCGCTCCGACCGACTCGGGGCGCATGATCTCGTAGGTCATCCGCTCCTTGAGAAGGCCGTCTTGGTGAATCCCCGACTCATGCGAGAAGGCGTTGGCCCCGACGATCGCCTTATTGGGCTGAACCGACATCCCGGTGATCTTGCTGACCAGGCGGCTCGATTTGGTGATCTCTTCGGTGTTGATCTTCGTGTCGGCCCCGAAGAGATCCTTCCGCGTCCGAAGCGCCATGACGACCTCTTCGAGCGAGGCGTTTCCGGCCCGCTCGCCGATGCCGTTGATCGTGCATTCCACCTGTCCGGCCCCGGCCAAGACGGCGGCCAGCGAGTTGGCGACGGCCAGCCCAAGGTCGTTGTGGCAATGGACCGAAATGACCGCCTGATCGATGTTGGGGACCCGCTTGCGGATCGTCTCGATCAGCCGCCCGAAATCCTGCGGAATG
>SCUR01000567.1 GCA_004297235.1 Candidatus Manganitrophaceae bacterium
CTACCTCAACAGTCCGATGGCGGCCGAAGCGACCGATCTCTACTGTGATCACCGGGAGGAACATCGGCTAGCACCCGACCAGTGCCGGGCGATGTGTCGCGCCGCGCAGGTGGTCAATAGCGTGGAGGAATCGAAACGGGTCAACGGCTTAAAAGATCCGATGATCTTGATCTCCGCCAGCGGGATGGCCACCGGGGGGCGGGTGCTCCATCACCTCAAGACCTTCGCCCCCGATGAGCGGAATACGGTTCTTTTTGTCGGCTTTCAAGCGGGGGGGACGCGCGGCGAGGCGATGGTGAACGGCGCCAAGGCGGTGAAGATTCACGGCGCGTACATTCCCGTGCGGGCAGAGGTTGCGACCCTGGAGAATCTGTCGGCCCATGCCGACGCCGATGAGATCATGACCTGGCTGGGAAATTTAGAGGCGCCGCCCCGGAAAACATTTATCACCCATGGCGAGCCGGCTGCCGCAGACGCCTTACGACACCGGATCGAAGAAGAACTCGGCTGGCGCTGCCGGATTCCGGACTATCTGGAGAAGGTCGAGCTGAAATGAGGGAGGGAAAGATGGTTTCGGAGGAAGGAAAGAGCGCTCACGCGCTCCGGCTGCGCCGGCTTGGGATCGATACCTATCAGGAGCCGGTGATCTACATGCGCCGCGACTGCCACGTCTGCCGTTCCGAGGGATTCGAGGCGCTCTCGCGCGTTCAGGTAGCGCACAATGGCATAGGGGATGGTACTGCCACCAGCGGGCATTCCATCATCGCCACCCTCAACATTCTGAACACCGATCTTTTGAAGCCGGGCGAGGCCGGTTTGTCCGAGTCGGCCTGGAAACTTCTGGGAGCGAAGGAAGAGGATCGGATCACGCTCTCTCATCCTGCCCCGCTGGAATCGCTCGGTCACGTCCGCGCGAAGGTTTATGGAAAGCGGCTGGGAGAGGCAGAGATGAATGACATCATCCGGGATGTTGCGGTGGGGCGATATTCGGATGTCCATCTCGCCTCCTTCATTACAGCCTCCGCGGGCGACCGGCTCGACACATCGGAGATGGTCGCCCTGACGCGGGCGATGATCGCGGTCGGCGAGCGAATCCACTGGAGCCGGACCCCGGTCATGGACAAGCACTCGATCGGCGGACTCCCCGGAAACCGCACAACCCTGCTCGTCGTCCCGATCGTCGCCGCATTCGGCCTGACGATACCGAAGACCTCCTCGCGGGCGATCACCTCTCCCGCCGGAACCGCCGATACGATGGAAACGCTCGCCCCCGTCGCGCTCGATATTGCTTCGATGCGCCGGGTGGTGGAGCGAGAGGGAGGGTGCATCGTCTGGGGAGGGTCGGTTCGCTTGAGCCCCGCCGACGACATCCTCATCCGGGTGGAGCGGCCGCTCGATCTCGACAGCGACGGGCAGATCGTCGCGTCGGTTCTCTCCAAGAAGGCGGCCGCGGGAGCAACCCATGTCGTGATCGACGTTCCGGTCGGCCCGACGGCGAAGGTGCGAAGCATCGACGCGGCCAAGGCGCTCCGTGGCCGTCTGGAGGAGGTCGGCCGGGCGGTCGGCCTGAACGTCCGGGTTGTGATGACCGATGGATCTCAGCCGGTCGGTCGCGGCATCGGTCCGGCGCTGGAGGCGCGCGATGTTCTCTCGGTGTTGCGCGGAGAGGCGGCGGCCCCTCAAAGTCTTCGCGATCGCGCGCTGCGGCTTGCGGGAGAAGTCTTAGAACTCTCATCGCGTGTTCAGCCCGGTAGCGGGTACGCATCGGCCGAGGCGGCGCTGGAGGACGGGCGCGCCTGGCGTAAATTCCAGGCGATCTGCGAAGCGCAGGGGGGGATGCGGGAGCCGCCGCGCGCGGGATATACCCACGTAGTCGAGGCGGAGCGCGCGGGTGAAATCGTCCAGATCGACAACCGCCGTCTGGCGCGGGTGGCGAAGCTTTCCGGCGCCCCCAAAGCGCCGGCGGCGGGGCTGGAGCTGCACACCCCGCTCGGCGCCCCTGTGGAGAAAGGCCAGCCCCTCTTCACGGTCTACGCCGAAAACCCCGGGGAGTTGGCGTATGCGCTGGCCTATGTGGAGGGACAACCCGATATTCTCGTGATTGAGGAGCCGATATGAAACCGATGATTTTCTCCTTGCCAGGTAATGAAGGTCTGGCGGACGCGCTTGCTGGTCGGCTCGGCGGGGAGAGGGGAAAAGCAATTGTGCGCCGTTTCCCCGATGGAGAATCATACGCGCGGATCGAGAGCTCCGTAGAAGGGCGCGCCGTGATCCTCTGTTGTACCTTGGACCGCCCGGACGAAAAGGTCCTCCCGCTGCTATTTCTAGCGGCCACGGCGAAAGATCTCGGCGCGGCCCGGGCGGGGCTGGTGGCGCCTTATCTTGCCTACATGCGCCAGGACCGGCGGTTCGAACCCGGAGAGGGGATCACCTCGGTCTACTTTGCTCGCTTGCTTTCCGGCACCGTAGACTGGCTGGTCACGGTGGACCCCCACCTGCACCGGCGCGCATCCCTCTCGGAGATCTACCCCATCCCCACGCGGGTGATTCATGCGGCCCCTCTGATCTCACGCTGGATTCGCGAAAACATCGCTTCTCCGGTCCTGATCGGGCCAGACAGCGAAAGCGCGCAGTGGGTCTCCGAGATCGCCGCCGTCGCGGGAGCGCCCTATCTTGTTTTGGAGAAGATCCGTCGGGGAGACCGGGAAGTGGAGGTCTCGGTTCCGGAGACCGACCGCTGGCGGAGTTACACGCCGGTGCTGGTGGATGACATCATCTCCACGGGGCGGACCATGATCGAAACGGTCGGACATCTGCGCCGCGCGGGACTTGCGAAGCCGGTCTGCATCGGCATCCACGCGATCTTTGCCGATCGGGCTGAGGAGGACCTTCGGGAAGCTGGCGCCTCGCGGGTGGTGACCTGCAACACGATTCCCCACCCTTCCAATGGGATCGACCTCGGCGATCTTCTGGCGGAGGAGGTGCGTAACGTGGAGGGTGCGGCATGAAGCGTTTATTCGTCGAAGGATCGATATCGAAGAGCCGGAAAACGAGATTGCCGGCGGGAGAGATGATCATTCTTTCAGGGAGGTTTCCATGCGTAACTGGGCTTGGCTCTGTCCTTACATGATGATCGGATTGGCGACGGGGGTCTTTGTGCTCTTCGGCCTGACTCTCTGGATCTCTTTTCTGATCGCGCTGTTGTTGGTCTGTCCTGCCGTGATGATATGGGGGGCGTGGAAAATAAGACGCCCATATAAAAAGTTTTAATCTTGGGAAGATCTACTGATGGCCCTTAGACCTTATAAGATGAGATTCGCCGATCTGAACCGTCTGCGCAAAATTCTCGTCATCGTCGTCGAATCGGGCGGAGGGATGCTCGTCGATCGACTCCGGCTCAGATATATCCTCTCGCTTCGCTACCGGCTTGGTGGTCTTCTGAATCTGAAGCGGAAGCCAGCCAATGAGGGTCTGGTTCGGATCGAAGGAGCCAAACCGATCTTCACACCCTCCGCACTCCGATCGTTGTTAGAGCGGCTGGGCCCGACCTTCATCAAGCTTGGCCAGATCCTCAGCATGCGCGCCGATCTGGTCGGAGCGGAGCTCTCCAACGAGCTCTCCAAGCTGCAAAGCAACGCCGGTCCGTTCCCTTACGAAACGGCTCGGGAAATCCTCAAAGAAGAGCTCGGCCAGTATCCGGAAGAACTGTTCAAGTCTTTTGAGAAAGAGCCGATCGCCGCAGCTTCTTTAGCCCAGGTTCACCGGGCGTTCCTGAAAGAAGGAGACGAGGTCGCCGTGAAGATCCAGCGGCCCGGCATCCAGAAGGTCATCGAGCAGGATATTCATATCCTCTTCTTCTTGGCCGGTCTGGCGGAGCGTTTTCTCCCGGAGGTGAGAACCTATCAGCCAACACGGATCGTCCGGGAGTTCGCCGACTGGACGCTCCGCGAGCTCGATTTCCGCGCGGAGGGACACAATGCCGACCGATTTCGGTACATCTTTAAAGAAAATACCGAGATTAACATCCCAAAAATTTACTGGACCTATACGGCCACCCGCGTTCTGACCGCCGGCTTCTCGCACGGGGCCAAGGTGACGGATCTTGAGCGGATCGAAGCCTTCGGCGTCGATAGAAAACGCTTGGCCTCGATCGGTGTCGATGCTTTCTTCAGACAATTCTTTATCGCCGGATTCTTTCATGCCGATCCGCACCCCGGGAACTTCTTCGCCATGCCCGACGGCGGGCTCTGCCTGCACGATTTCGGGATGGTCGGTTATCTTGATGAATCGTCCCGCAGGGAGCTCTTGAGCTGC
>SCUR01000568.1 GCA_004297235.1 Candidatus Manganitrophaceae bacterium
TCAACCTTCCTACTTTGCGAAAGCGGAAGGATCGGCCGTTTCCGGTTTCAAGCTTCGTTACGACGGCGGCGATTTTACCCTCCTGGTCTCGAGCGGACCGACCCAACCGCTCTACAGCCCGGAGACCGGTCGAACCTTGCAGAAGAATATCCACATCGCCGAAGCGGTTCTCACCCTCAAAGGAAGGGAATATTGGGGGGAACTGGTTCATGAATCGACCGTCTGGAACGGCTTCAGCGGGCTGAAACGTTATAAAGGGCTCTTCAAAGAGTACCATTCCTTCTACCTCACCACCGAGAAAGGACGCGAGATCTACCTCCACCGGAATCGGTCGAACCGGCAGGAGTTCCTCAGCCGGTATGATCTTCCGGAGACCTACGTTGCGGAATCGGGGTTGGTCCGATCGGGCCCCCGGTCGATCTATTCGTTCAAGCCGCCGATCCCTTTCTCCCTTCTCAGCAGCATTCATCCCCCCTTCGCCATCTACCCCCTTCCACAGCGATGGAAGGTCGATGCCCCCTCCGTCGGCACCTTCTACATCTGGTCGCGCGCGAACGCCTCCAAAAACTGGGTCTGGGGAGGCTACTACCTGATGGCGATCGAAGGGGTGTTGAAAAACGGGGAGACCGAAGAGCGGGTCTGGGGACTGGGGGAGTACATTCCGAATTAGTATTGCGGATTTCGGATTGCGGATTTAAAACATTAAAACGAGGCTCTCATTTCCGTTTTTTATTTTTCTATTCCGCATTCCGCAATCTCCCTCATGTTCTGTAGAGGGTAGAGCGTCTGTAGCGCTCGGCCAGCGCTTTGAGGAGCACCACGACCACCGCCGCACCGGGGACCGCCAGGAGAACCCCGATAAATCCGAAGAGATCTCCCGCGATGTAGACCGCCGCAATCACCACCAGAGGATGCAGCCCCACCTGCTGCCCCATGACCAGCGGGGCGACGACCAATCCCTGGACCGATTGAACCGCCGCAAAGAGAAGGACCACATAAAAAGGGTGAAGAACATCCTGAAACTGCAGAAAGCTGACCAGCACGGAGAGGGAGAGCCCCACGATAAAACCGACATAGGGAACAATCTCTCCGAAGGCGGCGATGATCCCCAGCACAAACGCCAGATCGACCCCGATCAGCGTCAGGCCGACCCCATAGAAAATGGCAAGAAAGAAAATAACCAGGAGCTGCCCCCGGATGAATCCGCTGAGCGACTGGTCTAGCTCGGTGAGCCATTTATACACTTCGGCTCGATGCCTTGGAGGAATATACTCCCCCGCTTGCCGCTTCAGCGCCTCAAAATCTCTGAGAAAATAATAAAAGGCAAATGGAATGACGATCAGGTTGGCGATGACGGTGAGGAGGTAAGCCGTGTTGGAAAAAAGGGAGAACAGAATGGCGGTGGCCGGCCGGAAAATATTCGGAGCCTCTTCCCTCAGGCGAGGGAGAATCTCCTCGTAGGTTTTCGGTATATTGATGCCGAACCGTCGTTCCAACGCAGGGAGCAGATCGGTGCGTATATGTTCCAGGTAGCCTGGAAGTTGCACCAGGGCGCGGGTGGTCTCCTCCTGGATGATCGGAATCACCACCAGCAAAAAGAGAACGAGCGCCGCGGAGATCACCACGATCACGAACCAAATCGCCAGACCGCGGCGGATTCCCCGCCGTTCCAAAGCGACCACGACCGGATCAAACGCATACGCGAGAAGAAAAGCGATCAGGAAAGGGACAAAAATACTGCCGGTTAAATAGAGAAACCCGATCCCAAGGGCCAGGATCGTAAGCCATCCCCAGCCTGTTCCCCTCTTCGCTTCCGCCATCCGCCGTTCGCCGCCCGCCCTTTGATGTGTCACGTCACGCTGATCCGGAAAGATCAGGCCGGGCTTCCCCGATCCCGATCGACCGCCCTCTCCAATTCCAGAATGATCTCGCCTCCTTTAAAAATCCGGACGGTGCCGGTCGATTCGGAAACCACCACCGCCAGCGCGTGCGTCACCGCCGTGATGCCGGCCGCCGCCAGATGGCGGCTTCCGAGACCGTGCAGAAGCTCTCTCCCCTCAAAGGCGGCATCCAGATGCCGCCCGGCGGAGAGGACCACGCCGTCTTCCCGGATAATAAACGCCCCGTCGATGGCGGAGAACTCTTTGAGCGTCTCCTTCAGCATCGGATCGAGGACATTCCGCTCCTCTTCGGGATAGCCGTGAAACGGGTTGATGATCATTTGACGGGAAAGCTGCAAGACCCGCTCATGGTCCCCCAGGACAAAGACCGCCCCAACCATCTTCCCCGCCCGTCCCTGATAGGCCAGCTCCAGCGCCAGGCTGAGGATCGCCTCGAAGACATCGTAGCGAATCTCCCGGGAGAGATCCGAGAGCTCGGCGGAGGTCAAGACCTCGAACTCTTTTCCGATATCGAGCACCACGATGCTGTCGAGAAAGCCGAAGCGGCGGATCCCGGAGAGGCAGACGATCCGATCGCCTACGTGGACCAGTCCGGCGGAGAGGCTCATCATCACCCCCAGCTTGACCTGGCCCATCCGGGTGAGATCGATCTGAGGCACCCGAACCACCTTATCGAAAAAACGCTTCGCCTCCTCAAAAGAGCGCTCCCCGCGGGCCACCAGCACCAAGTTGATCTCTTTCGAGAGGATCGTCAGCGGCGCATAATCTTTCAACAAATCGGCATAAAGAAGGATCGCCTGCGCTCCGACCCCGGCCGCCACGTTGGAAGCGGCCGAGAGAAGGACCTCGTTCATCTCGTAGCTCGACCTCTTGGCGGCGGCCCGGCCCTCATTCATACCGCAATCGCCTCCCGCTCGATGTAATCGAGCAACCGCTCGAAGAGCAGATCTCGTACGAATCGCTCATCCGCCCGTCCGAAAACCTCTTTGAATCTCTTCAGCGGCATCACCGCCTTCGCCATGAACCGGTGTCCGCCGGCCCGGCCCAACGGGCCGAACACCTCCTTCAAGAGGCTCCCGGCGTTTCCAGAATTCCCCAAGTTGCGGGCGGAAATGATGAGATTTCCCCCGACGATGCCGGAGAGGACCGACCAGTCGATCCCTTCCACCTGGGTGAAGAAATCGGCGAGCCGCGGGACGATATCCTGGCGTGGAATCTGGCCGAGATGCGACACCAGAAGCCGATGCTCGATCCGCCACCGGCGGATCGCCTTTTGAACGAAGCCGGCTTCCTCCGGAGGAAACTCCGGCCGCTCAATCCGCCGGATCAGGCCGTGATTCGCCAGCGGGTAGAGAAAGGAGAACGCCTCCACATCGCCGGGATGGGTCCCCCGCTCCAAAAAGGCGGTGTCGGTCCCGATGCCGTAAAGGAGAGCCGTGGCGAGCCGGTGGCTGATCTTGACGTCGTCGGCGCGCAGATATTCGGTCATCACCGTCGACGTCGCCCCCTGGTTGGATCGGATCTCCCGATAAGTCGCCTGGTAGCCCTTCTCCTCCGGATGATGATCGATAACGACGTCGATCCGCGGGAATTTGACCGGAAACCGATTCGGCTGGGTGTCGACGAAGCAGATCCGATCGTACTGGGAGAGGCCCCTCGCGTCGATCCGTTCGACATCGATCTCCAGGTGCTTGAGCATCGCCATGTTCTCAGGCCGATCGACCACGCCGAACGACGCGATCGGCGCGGTCAGTTTGTTCCGGCCGAGCAACGTCCGCAGCGCCAGCGCGGAGGCGATGGCATCCGGATCGGGATCGTCTTGAATCAGGATCAGGACCCGCTCCGCCTTTTCCAGAAGCCGGTGGATCTCCCGCGTCTTCTCCCGCAGCGAGATGGCGCGAAGCTCCCAAAGAACGGGGGACGAGAGCAGCTCGGCGCAGGAGACCGCCTTCAGCTCGGGATAGCCGAGGTCGATCGCGTCGTTATTTCGGGTCAGCAGCAGCGACGGCCGGATCCCTTCTTTCGAGAGGAGCCGCAAAATGGGGGCGAACAACTTCACTTTGGAGAGCGCGACGATCACCCGATCTTCCGGGCCGATCTTCGTCTGTCGATAGACCGATCCGGTGGAGAATGAGCCCCGAAGCACCGGCACCTTTCTCTTCTCCAGCCAGCCGGCCAGCTCAGGCTCCTGCACGACAAATCGCCAGGCGCTTCCCACCTCGCGGTGGCTCTTCAACACATGATAGAAAAAAGAATCGTCGCAAAAAATGATATATCGCATTTCGTTCATCTCACCATTCAACCCTCCTCATCGTACCCGAAAATGGTAGGGGAGATCAATCATCCAATGTAATGCTGCAAACAATTCCTAGGACCCGCGCTAGACAGCTGGAGCTCAGGTAGATCCATGAGAAATCTGAAAACGAAGAACGAAGAATGAAATTCCAAATCAGAATGATCAGCCGTCGGCCCTTGGTTCCTCATTAAAAGTCCCTCCTTTGACAAACCGGAATTTATTGAATAGGATAAGAAGATTCCGACTTTAGGAGCACCATGCTCTCTCGTTTTTTTATCTTTTATATCGTCACCCTGCTGACCGGCAGCCCCCTCTTCGCCCTTCTGGTGATCCTCGGCCTCTATCTGGCGATCGACTATCAATTCACCGGGGTGCTCCGCCGGGGGGTGCAGATCTTCAAGATGGAATCGGAGATTTCCGAATTGAGAAGGGAAGTCGCGCTCAATCCGCACAACGCAGCCGCCCTCAGCGATCTGGGGCGGCTGCTGGTCATGCGCGGGAAGGCGCGCGACGCGCTCCCCATTTTAGAGCGCGCCTACGAGCGGCTCTCCGACACCGAAGAGACCACCTACTATCTCGGTCTCGCCTCCCTGGCTACCGGCCGCAAGGCCGAAGGGGAACGGTTGGTTTTAAAAGCCCTTGAGAAAAATCCCAAGTTCCGGTACGGCGAGCCGGCGCTCCGGCTGGCGGAGCACTACGCGCGAACGGGACGCCCTGATGAGGCGCAGACCTCTTTCGACCGGTTTTTCGCGATCCACTCTTCCAGCCCGGAGGGGTACTACAAGTTCGGGCAGTTCCAGCTTCAAACCGGCAATCGGGCCGGCGCCGCCGAAAGCTTCCGAAAAGCGATTGAAATCTTCAAGCTCTCCCCTTCATTCAAAAAGAGACAGGACCGTCTCTGGGCCTACAAGGCGCGGTTTCATCTACTGACCGCTTCCGGAGCACGATAAACGGGACACGATGCGACAAGAACTCAGACCGTTCATGAACGAGCTTTCGGAGATCCTCCATGCGCCCCTCTTCCATATTCAACGAACCCCCGTCACGCTGATCTCTTTTATCGGGGCGGTCCTCTTTATTCTGGCGGCGTACCTGGTCTCCAAAACCTTGCAGCGGACGCTCCGCCGGAGGATCTTCCCCCGCTTCAAGATCGCCGAGGAGCTCCAGTACACCTTCCTCCGGCTGACCCACTACCTCCTCGTTTTCATCGGTCTGGTGCTCGGGCTTCAGTTCATCGGCCTGGACCTCTCCAGCCTCGCCGTCATCGCGGGGCTGCTCAGCGTCGGGGTCGGCTTCGGCCTTCAGAACATCGCCTCCAATTTCATCTCCGGGGTGATCCTTCTCTTTGAGCGGCCGATCAAGATCGGCGATCGGATCTCCGTCGGCGACACCACCGGCGACGTGCACGAAATTAAGATTCGATCGACAACGATCATCACCCCCGACAACATCGCCATCATCGTCCCCAACTCCGACTTCGTCAGCGGCCGGGTGATCAACTGGTCGTACGAAGACCCGCGGATCAAGCTCCACCTCTCGGTGGGGGTGGCCTATGATTCGGACGTCCAACGGGTCACGGAGCTTCTGCTTCGGACGGCGCGCGCCCACCCGCAGCTTCTCCAGCATCCCGAGCCCGACGTCACCTTTCAAGCGTTCGGCGACTCCGCCCTTCAATTCGATCTCTCGTTTTGGGTGGCCGAGCCGAAGGGAGGCCCGCACGCGCTGAGCGATCTGCGCTATGAGATCCTCCGCCTGTTCAGAGAGAATGGAATCGTGATCCCTTTCCCCCAGCGGGAAGTTCATCTGAAAACCGCTCCCCAGCCCGACGGGACTCCATCCAAAGCGGTACGAACGGAATGAGCGCCGACGCGCGATGGGCGATCGCCGCGCTCGACCAGGGGAGCAGCCGCTCCCGCGCCGTCCTGTTTGATCCGAAAGGCAAGCCCCTCGCCCGCGCCGACGCCCCGTTGAAAACGGACTCTCCCAGGCCGGGATGGTTCGAGCACGATCCCGACGAGATCTTGCGCGGCGTCCGGGCCGCGCTTCGAAAGGTGCTTCGCGAGGCGCAGCGATTGGGAAGGGCGCCGATCGCCCTCGGCATCGCGAACCAGAGATCGACCTTCCTCTGCTGGGATCGGAAGAGCGGCCAAGCGCTCTCCCCGGCGATCAGCTGGCAGGACCGGCGGGCCCACGATCAGCTCGCCCGCTATGCCGGCCCCGACTTCATCGGCAAGACCGGCCTCCCCCTCACTCCCTACTACTCCGCCACCAAACTGGCCGGGCTCCTCGCCCATTTGAAAAAGAAAAAGCGATCGACGCGGGACCTGGTCTGCGGAACGGTCAACGCCTTTCTGATCTGGCATCTCACCAAAGGGAAAGTTCATCGGACCGATCCGACCAACGCCGCCCGGATGCTCCTCTACAACCTGGACCGGGGCGATTGGGACGATGATTTACTGGCCCATTTTGACATCCCCCGAGCGATCCTCCCGGAGGTCGCGCCGACCCAGTCGGCGTTCGGCACGGCGGTGATCGACGGGCATTCGATTCCGATCACTTGCAGCATCGGCGATCAGCAGGCGTCGCTCGCCGGATTGGGCGGATTCCAAACCGGCACGGCCAACGTGAACTACGGAACCGGCGGCTTCTTCCTCGTCAACACCGGTCCGAAGCGCTGCGCCGTCCCCGGCCTCCTCTCCGGCATCGCCTGGTCGACCGAGCGTGAAACGACCTATCTGGTCGAGGGAACGGTGAACGGGATCGGCCCGCTCTTCGGTTGGCTGCGCGATCTCGGCCTGATTCGATCGGAGAGGGAGATCGACGCCGCCTGCGCCAAATCGCGAGAACGGATCTTCTTTCTCCCCGCGCTGATCGGCCTCGGCGCCCCGCACTGGGATAACAGGATGCAGACCGCTCTCTTCGGGTTGACCGCCGCCTGCCGCAAGGAAGATCTCGTCCGCGGCGCGGTGGAAGGGATCGCCTTCTTAATGGCCGACATCGATCGCGCCATCCGCGCGGCGGGCACCCTCCCCCTCCGGAAAATCATCGCCAGCGGCGGCGGCTCTCAAATCAAGCATCTCCTTCAGATCCAATCAGATCTCTTCGGCAAGCCGATCAGGGCGACGCACGATCCCGAGTCCACCGTCCGGGGGGCGGCTTTCCTGGCGGGGGAGGCCGCCGGCGGCGCAGACCGAGCCGCCTTCCGATTCTCCCCTCTCAAAGAGACCTTCTCTCCAAAGATCAAAAAGACCGAGCGGGACACCCTCTATCGCCGATGGGAAAAGGCATTGGCGTTGACTCAGACTTGGCGCTGAAGGCGGTCTTCTTCCATGGCTTTCAGAAGTGAGAATACCGATCAACTCGTCTGTAGGGAGATCCGGGGATTGCGGAATATTTAAAAAAAGAGTACAAGGTCGTACAGATCCGCCTGAGAGAAAAGCCTAAGTATTTGAAATTGAGTTCAACCGATTGCAAGCCCTGACCCGGGGAAACGCCCGCATGCCGAAGCGGATTCTGATCGTCGACGATAACGAAGATTCTTGCCGGATCTTTTCTCAGAGTCTGACGCGAGAAGGGTATGCGGTCACACTCGCGAAAGATGGCGATGAGGCGTTAAGGAAAATCGGATGGATCCAGCCCGACCTCATCCTCCTCGACGTCATGATGCCCGGCGTCGACGGGATGAGGGTCTCTCGCACCCTCAAACAAAACTCTTCCTATAAATTCATTCCCATTCTGATGGTCAGCGCCAGATTTGACGATCCCGCCTTTCGAGAGCAGGGTCTCGCCGCCGGCGCGGCGGAAACGCTGCGCAAGCCGATCGACCTCAGCGATCTCCTGGCAAACGTCAGAAAACATTTGAACGAAACCGATCAAGCCTAAAAGACGACCGCGATACATTCTCTTGCAATCGCGGACTCCCGTCCTTTTGCCCGATTCACTTATGGAATCGATTTGGTTTGAGGTTTGATTTTCTCGAAAATGTTTCTTCTTACCCCCTCGGGTCCCGCATCAAGCGTCCTCCAATCCGGATTGACCGCACCCGAGAGACGACTCTCTTCCGATTTCTGAGGCGGTTTCACCGCCGTCAGCATCCACGCCCAAAGAAAACCGACGAACGCCAGGACGATCATCACCGGAATCCCATATTTTAAAACGAACTCGACCATCTTTTCTCCTTATACATTCCGTTTCCGATTCTCTCGATTCGGGAGAGGGCGAACCCACTCGCCATGATCATAACGCGCGCAGGCCGCTTCCGGTTTAAATCCGGATTAATTCTTTGTTAAACTTTCCCGCGCCGTCACTACTTCTGCCGATGAACTTTGGATACGCCTGTATCCTGGAAGAAGCATTCCGCTCTCCTTTATTCAATCCGACCCTGCGCGCTTCACAGAAATTCACCGCCATTCCCCGAAATTTTGGGAGTCGAGTAACGGATCGCAAGTTGGCACTCCGCTTGCTCAGTGAACGGAGCACGGCGCCAACGAGGGCGCCGCGATGACAGGACAAGCGATTCATCATCGAACTTCACACACCATTCAAACAGGAGGAAAAAGATGGCTTCAGTATCCAACATCTCGATGTCGCTCGCGAACGGATCGTCCACGAGCACCCGAAACGTCACCGTCACCGGAACCATCACGTTTGATGCCAGCGAAGTCGGCAAGAGCTATCGCCTGGAGATCCAACTCTTCGGCGAAGACAAGGTGGGCGACACCCTTCCCGCCGGAGATCCGGTCGGAGACGATAGCCTCTACACCTTTACATGGGGCACGCTGCTGAACAAAAAACCCTACAAGCAATTCACCGTCGCCGCGGCGGGTCCTCAAACTTTTACGGAAACACGCGCGGTCAGCAACGATAAACTGGATGAAGATCCCGGACAGGTGAAAATCGGGGAAGCGGACATCAACACCCCCCTTTACATGCCGCGGCAAGATGAAGTCTATGCCAAGGTCACCCTCTCGGGCACGCCGATCAGCGCCCGTTCCTCCACCGTGATCGCCGGCATCGGCGTATAAGAGCGGGGGTCCCGACGGTCGCGCTTCCAGGGGCGCCGCACAACAGGCGGCGCCCCTTACTTTCATGGATGGAAACGAGGCGCCTCCCTCCGGCAGAGAATTTGCCTCTATACGTAAGGCCCCTTACATTGCGTTCGGCCGGGCGGCCTACTTATAATAATGGGTATGAGCCGGAGCCATCCAAAATCGGGAAAAAAGAGCGCCCGCCCAATCGAAAGAAACCCGAAAAAGAGCTCCCCCATCGGAAAGAATAAACCCTCCGACGCCCTGGAGGCGGAGCGGCGTGCGCACCGTCAGGCCGAAGCGGCGCAGCAGCGCTATCGCGACCTGATCGAAGGGCTGAACAGCACGATGGTCTGGGAGATGGGGGCGGAAAGCTTTCAATTCACCTTCGTGAGCCAACGGGCGGAGACCCTGCTCGGCTATCCGCTGGATCGATGGTACACCGACCCGAGCTTCTGGCGAGACAAACTCCATCCGGAAGACCGTGAAAGGGTCCTCGATCTATTTAAAAAATCGCTGGAGGAAGGAACCGACCAGCGCTGCGACCATCGGATGATCGCAGCGGACGGCCGGACGGTTTGGTTTCCGTTGAAGCAGAAGACGCAAGAGGCCGAGAAGGCCAGCCGGATCAAATCCGAGTTCCTGTCGATCGCCTCCCATGAAATCAGAACGCCGCTCAATGCCATCGTCGGTTATGCCGGACTTCTGAAGCAGGGAGAGATGGGAGACCCCGAAAAACAGAAGGAAATCTCGGAGCGGATCTACCAGAATGCCAAAGAACTGGTCGATTTGATCAACCGGCTGCTTGATCTCAATAAAATTGAGGCGGGGCGGATGGACCCCCATGGCCAGGCGAACGAACTCTCCCTTTCGGGAATGCTGCAGCAGGTGCTGCGCGATTTGAGATGGATTTGAGAGCAGAAAGGGCTGGAGGTGCGGTTTGAAGACGATCCGACCGCGCCCCCGATCCGCTCCGATGCGGGCAAGCTTCGCCAAATCTTCACCAACCTGATCGCCAACGCCGTGAAGTTTACGGAAACCGGGAAGCGGCTCCACCTTTACCGTCACGCTCCCTTATGACATTGCTTAGAGGTATGGTCCCCCTTCATCAGAATACAATTTTCTTGACACCTGCCCGATTCTGCCGTAGGCTGCAAGGATAACTCCTTGGGTCAAAATCTGAATGGCTCGTCCTGCGTACCTTGCCACCTGCCGATCACGTTCCATCCTTCAAGAGCATCATCGCCGGCCCCGCTTCGTCACCCAGGGCGACGGCCTCTGCGGTTTTAAAAATAAGGGCTCGGATCCCGTTACCATCACATACCATCAGAAGAGAGGAGAAAGCGAATGAAAATTTTTGTCGGCAATTTATCTCGGGAGGTCAAAGATGCAGATTTACGGGCGGCATTTGAGGCTTTCGGAAAAGTCGAATCGGCCGAAGTGGTCAAAGACAAGTTCTCCGGAGAGTCGAGAGGGTTCGGGTTTGTCGAAATGCCTTCCGGACCGGAAGCGCAGGCGGCGATCACCGGGATGAATGGAAAAGATTTAAAAGGCAGAGCGGTCAACGTCAACGAGGCCCGTCCCAAGGAAGACAGAGGGGGAGGGGGCGGCGGCGGCAGAGACCGAGGAAGGTCGGGAGGCGGCGGCGGACGGCGTTATTAATCGTCCCGGCGCCAGGAGCGTTTTGCGAACAGCATGCGGCATACCGGTGGGGCGAAGGCCCGGCGGTATGCCGCTTCTGCGTCGGGAAAGATTCACATCGGCGGGCGGATGTGCAGGATCAGCACCGGCCGATCCACCTGGGAGAGCACCTGGCTGGTGACGCTGTTGGTCAGGAAGGCTTCGCGGAGGTTTCCGATGCGGGTGCCGAGAACCAGCAGGTCATAGCTCCCTTCGTAAGCCTCTTTTAAAATCGTGCCGACGATCTCTCCCTCCCCGATCTTCGTCTCCACCCGAAGCCCCAAGCTCTCCAAGATCTGACGGACCTGTTGAAGATAGAAAAACCCTTCTTTCTCCCCCCCTTCGGGGCTGACATGAAAGAGAACGACGCTCGCGCCGGTGTTCCGCGCGATCCGCCCGACGAAACGGATATCCGATTTTCGCACCCGCTCGCTTGAAATGCAGACGAGGATCTTCTTGAAATCCTGGAAAGGGGTAGGCGTCAACAACGTCGGCACCGGCGCGTTCACCGACACGCGGGCCGCGGTCGATCCGAGGAACCGGCTGGGGGCATGACGGCCGCGGGTGCCGAGAATAACCAGATCATACAGGTTCTGCTCCGTCTCGTTGAGGATCTCCTCCGCGGGATGCCCCCGGCGAAACGCGGTCGCCACCTCTTGCAGCTCCTTTTGAGCCGCTTGGCTCGCCTGGGCCAGCCCCTCGCGCGCCTTGGTCTCCTCCAAGAATCGCTCGGCCACTCCCAGAATCGTCAACCGTCCCTGCGTCTTCTTGGATAGATAAACCGCGAACTGCAGGGCATGTTCTCCATGCTCCGACCCGTCGATCCCCACCAGCGTATGCAACCCTTGATAAGGGAGAATATGAAAAGAGGTCGCCCCCACCACGACCTTCTCTCCCTGCCCCACCGGATAGGGGCCCTGTCCCATGCCCATCAGGACGGAGAGGTTGGTCGGGTCGGGATCGCCGAATCCGCCGGCCATGGAGCGGACCACCCCCGGAACATGCACCGTCATCCGATGGGAGCCGCCGACGAAGAGACAATCCCGGATCTCCCCTTCTCCTAAAAAAGTTCCGCGAAGCGATTCCCGGCCGGCGGCGATCTCAAACTGCTCCGGCCGGATCAAGACCTGCACCCGCTCTCCTTTTTCGGGCGCGGCGGCCCCTTCCGGCAGCGGGAGGAAGGCCGATCCGATTTGAACGTGCCGATCTTGCATGACCCCGGTGAAGAAATTCGCCGCGCCGAGGAATTGCGCCACATATTCCGACTTGGGCCGCTTGTAGATATCGGACGGCTCCCCTGTGGCGAGGAGCTTTCCCCGCTCCATGATGCCGATGCGATCCCCCAGCTCGAAAGCGTCGGACTGATCGTGGGTCACCATCACGGTGGTCACCCCCAACTCACGGTGGATCTGCTTGAGGCTTTGCCGGAGCTGCATCCGGGTTTTCAAGTCGAGCGCGCCGAACGGCTCGTCGAGCAGAAGGACCTGCGGCTCATAGGCGAGGGCCCGCGCCACCGCCACCCGCTGTTGCTGGCCGCCGGAGAGCTGCGAGGGATAGCGGTGCCCGAAGCCGGGCAGGCCGATGAGCTCGAGCAGATGATGGATCTTCTCCTCACGCGCCTTGCGGTCGACCCGCCGAATCTGAAGCCCGAAGCCGATGTTCTCGGCCACCGTCATGTGGCGGAAGAGAGAGTAGTTTTGGAAAACGAAACCGACATTCCTCTCTTGAGGGGTCAGATCGTTCACCACCCGCTCCTGGAGCAGAATCTCCCCCCGATCGGGCGAGACCAGCCCGGCGATCATTCGAAGGACCGTCGTCTTGCCGCTGCCGCTGGCGCCGAGGAGGACAAAGAGCTCGCCGGGGAAAATTTCCAGGCTGACGTCATCGACGACCGCCTGCTCCCCATACAGCTTTGAGATATTTTTGAGTGAAATGGACATGGCTTCGTTATTCCTCTCGGCGATTGTATCACCTTTACGATCGATTTATCCAAACCCTCCGATCCGGACCGCGATCACCCCTCCTCCGGCTGCGCTCGCTCGGTGACGTGAAGGAGAACAAAGAAAATGACGAAGGAAAAAATCGCCAGGACCGCCGCGACGGCATTGGCCGCCTCGATGTTTCCCGCCTCGAACTGGGAAAAGATGTAGAGCGGCGCGGTCTGGGTCCGAAGCCGCAGATTCCCCGATACCATCACCGTCGCCCCGAACTCGCCGAGGGAGTGGGCGAAGGTGAGCAACGTCCCGGTAAAGAGCGCCCCGCGCAGGGAGGGAAGGATGACATACCAAAAGGTCTTCAATCGCCCCGCCCCCATCGTGTAGGCCGCCTCCTCGTAGGTGACCTCCAGCTCATCGAGCACCGGCTTCACCGCTCCGAGCATATAGGGGAAGGTAACGAAGACATGGGCCAGCAGAATGCCGGCGATCGCAAACATCGGCCGGAAACCGAGCGGATCGAGATAGCGGCCGACCAACCCGATCGGCCCCCAGAGAAGCAGCAGGGAGGTCCCGACGACCACGGTCGGAATCGCCACCGGCAGGTTGATCAAGATGCCGAGCGGCCGTTTGGCCGGAAAACGATAGTTCGCGAAGACGTAAGCGGTGAGGGTCCCCAGCACGGAGTTCAGAAAGCTGGTGATCATGGCGACGAAGAGACTCAGCCGCAGCGCGAACTGCGCCGCCTCCCCCGACAGCGCGGCGATGAAGCGGGACAACCCGTCGCGGGTGGCGAAGACGAAGATGGCGCCGATCGGCATGATGAGGAGGGGAAACAGGACGAGAAAGAGGACCGAGATCAGAAGCCCCCGCCAAGGGAGCCGAAGACGGACGCGCGTGAGCGGCAGGGTGCTGTTCATCGGTGAACCTCCTCCAAAATGCGTTTTCTCCAGAGCCCCTCGACGATCTCGGCGTTGGCCCGCGGCCACCCTCCGAAAACATCGACGGTAAAGGGGTGCGGAACGGGGGAGAAAGAAGGATTCTCGGCGTCCAGCCGATCATCGGTGATCGACCGAAAGCCGTACTGGACAAAAATCCGTTGCGCCTCCTCCGTCCAGAGAAAGTCGAGGAACGCCTCCACCAGCGGCCTCTCCTCGGGGGTAATGTTCCGGTCGATGGCGATCGCCGGATGCTCGCTGTAGATCGTCCATTCCGGGACCGCGACCTGATGCTTGAATTTCCCGCGGGCGAGATCCTTCACCGCCTCCTGCTCATAGGTGATCAGGACATCCCCGAATCCCATTTCAAACTGGGTGCGGGCGGCGCGGGCCGACGACCCGAGAACGATGACGTTCTTCCAGAGATCGACCATCCCCGCGTGCGCCGCCTCGGGGCTCCCCCCCTCCGGGAGGGCGAACGCACCATACTCCGCCAAGAGGGCCCAAAGGGCCCCGCCCGAAGTCTGCGGATCAGGATGAACGATTCCGACCCCCGGTTGCCTCAGGTCCTGAAAACGCGAAAGCCCTTTC
>SCUR01000569.1 GCA_004297235.1 Candidatus Manganitrophaceae bacterium
GCTTCCTTGGCGGTCTCCTTCGTTTTTTCTCCCGCTTCGGAAGCGGCGGGCCCGGGTTGGTAGAGGTAGTCGGCCTGCGCTTGATCGATCGTCATCTTCTCTACATGAATCACTTTGGTCCGGGGGGAATACTCGATCTCTCCCGTTCCGGAGAGGCTTCCCTTGTTGACGACGACATGAAGGTGGCGGATCAGCGGCGCGAGATCGCGGAGATTCACCTGCTCGAAGCTGAATCCGGTTTTCACCCCCGGATGGGGGGCGGCCAGGAAATCGGCTTGGCCGTCGAAGCGGACCCGGCCGGTCTCGAAGACGGTTCCCTCGAGATGCACGGGGGAGGGGTAAACATGCGGGGCCGATTCGACATTGAGGATATTCGTGGCGACGAAATGGATCTGTCGAAGGTGGACCTGTTGCAGCGGGCTGTTGTCGATGTAGGTGAGATCTCCGTCGACAATTTCAAAATGATTGATTTTAACCGGGTAAATTCTCTTTACCGCTTCCTGCCAGCCGCGCTCTTTCACCGGTGTTTCGTCTTTGGCTTCCTGCTCCGCCTGTTTTAGATTCAAAATGACGGCGGGACGCTCCAGCCGGTAGTTGCTGACGATCCGGCCGCGGAGCAGCGCGCGCCACTGGATGTCGGCGCTCAGTTTCCGAATCTTCGCCAGGGGAGGGGTGGGGCTGGCGTTTTGGATGAGAACGAAGTCTTCGAGATCGAGAGAGAGGCCGATGGGGTGAAAATCGAGCCGGCCGATCCGGACGGTGTGCCCCGTGAGACGATGATTGATCTCCCGCTCCATATATTTGCGAAGCGGCTCGTCGATGAAGAAGCTCAGCGCAATCAGGAGGAGAGCCAGGACCGCGATCAATCCGAAGATCCAGGCCGAAACTTTCCGAAGGGTCATAGGGTGCCTCTCCCATCGATCTTAGGGGAGTACGAGGCACAAAAACAACAATGGCCGCATGCGCGGCCATTGCTTTTGATGAAGCGGTTGTGTATCGGCTTAGAGTTTTTTGAGCTCGTCCGCCATTTTGGTCAGTGTTCCCTTGGCGTCTCCGAAGACCATCATTGTATTCGGCTGAATGAATAACGCATTGTCGATCCCGGCGAAACCGGGATTCATGCTTCGCTTCAGGACGATGACCGTCTTCGATTTATCGACGTCGAGAATCGGCATTCCGTAGATCGGGCTGCTCTGGTCGGTTTTGGCGGCCGGGTTGACGACGTCGTTGGCCCCGATGACGAGCGAGACATCGGTGTGCTCGAATTCGGGGTTGATGTCGTCCATGTCGAGGAGCTGGTCGTAAGGGACATTCGCTTCGGCCAGCAGCACGTTCATGTGTCCCGGCATCCGGCCTGCGACCGGGTGGATCGCATACTTCACGGTGGTTCCATTTTTCTCCATCAGCTCGGCCAGCTCGCGGACGGCATGCTGCGCCTGGGCGACCGCCATTCCGTATCCGGGAACGACGATGACCGATTTGGCTTCTCGAAAGATTTTGGCGGCATCGCCCGGAGATCCGCTTCGGACGGTCGCTTGTTTCGCTGCAGCCGCTTCCGGCGCGGCAGCGGCGACCTGACCGAAGGCGCCGAAGATGACATTCGCAAAAGACCGGTTCATCGCCTTGCACATGATGACGGAAAGCAAGAAGCCGGAGGTGCCGTCGAGCGCGCCGGCGATGATCAAGACTTTATTGTTCAGCACGAACCCGGTCGCGACCCCGGCCAGACCGGCATAAGAGTTTAAGAGCGAGATGACGGTCGGCATATCGGCCCCGCCGATCGGGAGGATGAAGAGAACGCCTAAAAGGAGCGAGACGACAAAAAGGGCGACGAAGAGTCCGCTGCTCGCGGGGTTGAAGACGAGGTAGATTCCCAACGCCGCCGCAATCCCGAAGAGGGAGATGTTCATCACATTCTGCCCTTTGTAGGTGATTGGAACGCCGGTCATCATCTCCTGCAGTTTCGCAAAGGCCATCAAGCTTCCGGTAAAGGTCAGAGCGCCGAAGAGGACCTCGAACGCAAGGGCGGCCATCACGTAGGAGGGAACGTTCGGGGCGTAGTGATAATACTTCGCCACGCCGACCAGCGCGGCCGCCAAGGCGCCGAACGCGTGCGAGAGGGCGATCCGCTGCGGCATCGCCGTCATCGGCATGAAGATCGCCATCGGGGCCCCGATCGCGGCCCCCAGCAGCATGCCGGCGATGATCCACTCATAGCTGATGATGTCTTTGTGAAGGAGCGTTCCGACCACCGCGAGGAACATCCCCGCCTCGGCGTAAAGAATCCCGCGGCGCGCTTTCTCCGGATGGCTCAGTCCCTTCAGACCGAGGATAAAAAGAAACGAAGCAAGAAGGTAGGTGATATCGATAAAGTATTTGGCCGACATTTACGAAACCTCCTCACGTTTCTTAAACATCTTCAGCATCCGGTCGGTGATCATGAAGCCGCCGACGACGTTAATGCTGGCGGCGGTGACGGCGATAAAGCCGAGGATGGTGCTGAAGGTGGTTTCCTGCATTCCCGCCACGACGATCGATCCGACCAGCGAGATGCCGGAGATCGCGTTGGTTCCCGACATCAAAGGTGTGTGAAGCAGCGGCGGCACGCGCGAGATCACCTCGAAGCCGAGGAATCCGGCGAGCATAAAAACGTAAAGTCCCGCTTCTATTTCTGAAGACATTAGGTTGTTCCTCCTTTTGTAACGATCTCTTTGACCTTCGGATTGACGATCTCTCCCTTGTGAGTGACCAGCGCCCCTTTGGTAATTTCATCGTTGAGATCGAGCTTTAGTTCCTTGTTGACATAGAGATGGAAAAGAAAGTTGTTCATGTTTTTGGCGTAACTCAGGCTGGCATGGATCGGGACGGTGGCGGGGAGGTTGGTGGCGCCGATGATGGTGACGCCGTGCTCCACCACATCCTGTCCCACTTTGCTCAATTCACAGTTGCCCCCTTGCTCCACCGCCATGTCGACGATGACCGACCCCTTCTTCATGTCTTTGACCATCTCCGCCGTGATTAAAACCGGCGCTTTTTTTCCGGGGATCAACGCGGTCGTGATGACGATGTCGGCCCCCTTCACATGCTGATGGATCAGCTCTTTTTCTTTCTTATAAAACTCGGCGGAGAGCTCCTTTGCGTATCCCCCCGCGTCTTCGGCCTGTTCATGGCCGAGGTCCAGCTCGACGAACTCGGCGCCGAGGCTCTTCACCTGCTCTTTCACCGCGGGACGGGTGTCGAAGGCCTCGACCGACGCGCCGAGGCGCTTCGCCGTCGCGATCGCTTGAAGCCCCGCCACGCCGGCGCCCAGGATCAGGCATTTGGCCGGGGGGAGGGTGCCGGCCGCCGTCGTCATCATCGGAATCAATTTTCCGAAGGCGCTGCCCGCGAGGAGGACCGCCTTGTAACCGGCGATGCTGCTCATCGAGCTGAGAACATCCATCCGTTGCGCGCGGGTGATGCGCGGGATCAGATCGACCGAGAAAGCGCTGATTTTCCGGGCGGCGATCTTTTGGACGAGGTCGGGGTAGGACATCGGTTGAAG
>SCUR01000570.1 GCA_004297235.1 Candidatus Manganitrophaceae bacterium
CAAGACATCGACCTTGTCGCCAGTTGCGACCAGCCTCTCGACTTGATTTCGTTTTTCTGCGGATTGCCGGAGGTCGAGCGGGAAATCGATCGATCCGAAAATAAAGCAAGGGTGTTGTTGAAGTCCGGAATGGAGGTCGATCTGCATGTGACAACAGAAGATCGATTTCCTTACCTGCTGCATCATTACACCGGGAGCAAGGACTATCATGTCGCGTTGGAAGAGCGCGCCCGAAGATATGGGATCAAAATCAGCGAGTACGGCCTCTTCCTGGACGATCATATTCTACCCTGTCAAGACGAGAGGGATATCTTCTCCACACTCGAAATCGATTACATTGAACCCGAACTGCGGGAGAACCGGGGAGAGATCGAAGCGGCCGCGCGACATCTTCTCCCCACGCTTGTTGAAGAGAAGGACATCCGGGGCATCTTCCATGTTCACAGCACCTACAGCGACGGCGCCGCTTCCCTTTCCGAGATGGTCGAGACGGCGGAGCGGGCCGGTCTCGAATATATCGGCATTTCCGATCACAGCCAAGCCGCCCATTATGCAAACGGTCTCAAGGAAGATCGAATCCTAAAGCAGCACGAAGAAATCGAGCAGCTTCGCGAGCGTTTTAAAGCCATTCATATCTTCAAAGGAATCGAGGCCGATATCTTGCCCGACGGCAGCCTCGACTATGACGATCGGATACTCTCCTTATTCGATTTCGTGATTGCCTCCGTTCACTCCCGCTTCAATATGTCCGAAAGAGAAATGACCGATCGGGTCGTCCGGGCGATGAGCCATCCGAAGGTCACCTTTCTCGGCCATCCGACCGGTCGAATTCTCCTCTCCCGCCCGGGATATCCTCTCGGAATTCGGGAGGTGATCGAAGCGGCGCAGCGCACCGGGGTGATCCTTGAGTTGAATGCCAGTCCCTATCGACTCGACCTGGATTGGAGATACTGTAAGTTGGCGAAAGAGGCCGGGGTCCGATTGAGCGTCAATCCCGATGCGCATGGCACCGAAGGAATCTCGGATGTATTCTTTGGTGTCGGAATCGCTCGAAAGGGCTGGCTATCCAAAGAGGACATTCTCAATACCCTTCCACTGGATCAAATCCGATCTTTTCTGATGGAGAAGAAAAGGTAGGATCATTTCACGACGCCTGCATTTATCCTTTCATGAAGCGCTTAGGTGTGGACGACCGCTCTCCTTAAAGAGAGCTCTCGCTGCCCCGATGATATCGGGTGGAAAGAAGCGCATTTGGAAGGGCGGGCCCGGCTGAGGAGAGGCCGGCGCCGCGACGGCGATCAACGTATTTTTATTTACAGTTTATGACAAAAATGTTAAATTACTGAGGTTTTGAACCTGGAGGAAAGGTTGATCCATTGCTGAAGCGGTTCGGTCCTCTCTCCCTTCTACTGGTCGTCATTTTTATCTGTTTTTCCTCCCCCGGTTTCCCAGAGGACAATGAGATTCGAGTTAAACTGATAGATCTCAGAGGAAATAGAAAGATCGACACGGCCACGCTCCTATCGAAGATCACCCTGAAAGAGGGGGATCTTTTTTCGCCGGAGCAAATTCGGGAGGATGTCAAAACCCTCTATCGAATGGGCTATTTTGATCGCGTGGAGGTCGAGACCGAGGGACTGGAAGGGGGAGTGGCGGTCACCTTCGTCGTTCATGAAAAGCCGTTTCTGGTGGATGTGATCTATGAGGGGAACGAGCACCTTGATAAAGACAAGCTGAAAGAAAAAGTGCCGATCAAGACCGACACCTTCCTGGATATGGAAGAGATCAACTCTTATGTCGACAAAATTAAAAAGCTCTATGAGGGGGAAGCTTATTACAGCGCAGAGATCACTCCGGTCATTCAGCTCGTTTCCGAAGATCAAGCCGTCCTCACCTTCTTGATCAAAGAGGGGGAGAAAGCCTACGTCCGGCGTGTCCGGATGAGGGGAAATCAGAAGTTTACAGACAAAGAGTTGAGGAAGCAGATCGAGACATCGAACTATTTTTGGTTGACCTCCTGGCTCAGCGAATCGGGCCGTTACAAGGAAGAGACCCTTGAAGCCGATCTGGACCGGTTGCGAGAGTTTTATCTCAACCACGGTTATCTGCAGGTCCAGGTGGCTCCGCCGAAGGTCGAACTGAGCGCGGACAAGCAGTGGTTTGATATTACCTTTTCAATCGTGGAGGGGGACCAGTTTCGTATTCGGGAGATTCACTATCAAGGAAACGAACTCTTTGACACCGAACATTTGATCGGACAAACGAAAAGCAAAGAGGGGGAGATTTTCAACCGAGGCCAGATCCGTCTCGATATTATGAGCATGGTTGATCTCTATGGGGAGCGTGGATATATCTTTGCCAATGTCGTTCCCCAACTCTCGCCGCACATCGAAGATAAAACGGTGGATGTCACCTTTCAGGTGACCGAAGACAGCGAGGTCAAGGTCAGAGAGATTCACATTACCGGCAATGATAAAACCCGCGACAAGGTGATCCGCAGGGAGATCCGTGTCAACGAGCAGGAGTTGGTGAATACCAAGCAGCTTCGGCGAAGCTTCCAGCGATTGAACAACCTCAACTTTTTTGAAAATATCGAGATCATTCCCGAGCAGGTCGAGCCGGGGTGGGTCGATTTGAACGTGAAGGTGAAGGAGAAGCCGACCGGCACCTTCAGCGTCGGCGGCGGATACAGCTCGGTCGATCGGCTTATCTTCATGACCGAAGTGACGCAGGGAAATCTTTTCGGAAGAGGACAGCTCTTGCGGGCCAAGGCGGAGCTGGGGGGAAGACGGAAGACCTACAGCCTCACCTTCAGAGAGCCCCACCTTTTTGATTCGGATATTTCCGGCACCACCGATCTCTTCAACAGCGTCCGCAGTTTCAGCTCTTATCAGGAAAAACGGCTGGGAGGGGATTTGGTGCTCGGACGCTCGTTCGGAGAGTACGTCAGCGGGACCGTCAGCTACACGCTCGAAACGCTCGAGATTTTCGATGTGCAGGAGAGCGCTCCGGACCTGATCAAGCGTCAGGCCCAGAAAGGAGAGACGCTGACCAGCGCTCTCGGTTTTTCTCTTGCCCGGGATACGCGGGATTTTATTTTTGATCCGACGAGCGGAAGCCGCAACTCCATCTCGTTCGAATACGCGGGAACCTTTTTGGGGGGCGACAACGACTACTACAAAACCGTTTTCGATACCAGCCGATTCTTCCCGCTTTGGCGGGAGCATGTCCTCTCGGTTCACGGGCGGGCCGGTTATGCGGTCGGCATCAATGGGAACGAACTTCCGGCGGGGGAGCGGTTTTTCGTGGGCGGGATCAACACGGTGAGGGGATTTAAATTCGGAAAGGCCGGCCCCATCACGAGCACCGGAGAAATCTTGGGGGGAAACAAGGAGCTTTTCTTCAACGTCGAATACTTGATCCCGCTGGTTCCCGAAGCCAAGATCAAGTGGCTCTTTTTCTATGACATCGGACGCGCGTTTGATGATTCCGAAGGAATTCATTTTTCGGAGTTGAGGCAAGGGATCGGGTTCGGCATCCGGTGGATCTCTCCGGTCGGACCGCTCCGGCTCGAGATGGGAAGGAAACTACATCCCCAAGCCGGAGAAAACAAGGAGTTTATCCCGGAGTTTTCAATCGGCACACTATTCTAGCACCAGGGATCGGAAGGGGACCCCTGCAGCGAGGGGCATCCGGTTTCGAATGCTGCTTTAAGGAGGAACAATGAGGAAATTGTCACTTTGTTTGTCGGTGGTTTTATTCGTGGTGATCTCGGGAACCGCCTTCGCCCAGAATCTGAAACTCGGCTATGTCGATGCACAGAAGGTTCTCGAGACGTCGAAAGAGGGAAAGCGGGTCAAGACGAATATGGAGGAGTTCGTCAAGAGCCGGCAGAAAATTATCGACCTGGAGGAGCAAGAGCTGAAGCAGTTGGAAGAAGATCTCGTCCGGCAAGGGGCCCTTCTCTCTCCGGAGGCGAAGAAAGTGAAGCAGGACGACTTCCAGAAGAAGTTGATGGAGTATCAGAAAAAGGCCACCGAATTGAACAAGGAAGTTCAGGGAAAGAAATTCGACACCCTTCGCGATTTCAACAAGCGGCTTGAGGAGGCGGTCCGGCAGATCGCCGAGAAAGAGGGGTACAGCATCGTTCTGGATAAGAATTCGGAAGGGGGCTCCGTCCTCTACGCGAAGGAAACCTTCGATATCACCCCCAAGGTGATCGAACAGGTCGATCGGATCGCAGGCAAATAGGGTCCTTCCGACCCGCGGGCCTTGCGCTCTTCACAACATCGAAGATTTTGAAGGTGCATATGGAGTGGGCACTACAAGAAATCGCGAACTGGGTTCATGGAACCGTTTCGGGCGATCCGCATCTTCGCATCCGCGGGATCGCCTCGATCGAGGAGGCGAAAGAAGGGGAGATCACTTTTCTTGCCAACCCGAAATACGCCTCCAAGGCGCTGCAGACGCGTGCTTCGGCCATCCTGGTTCGAGCGAAAATAGAAGCGGCCTCCTCGGCCCTCGTCATCGTCGACGATCCCTACTTTGCCTTCACCCAGCTGCTTTCGCGTTTTCATCCTCCCCGTCGGTATCCGGAGGGGATCGATCCCAGGGCGGCCATCGGCCAAGCGGTGATTCTCGGAACCGGCGTTTCGATCGGCCCGTTTGTGACCGTCGAGGATGGGGCGAAGATCGGAGATCGCGTCCAGCTCGGCGCCGGGGTCTTCGTGGGAGAGGGGAGCGACGTGGGGGAGGAGAGTCTCATCTATCCGAATGTCACGATCCGGGAGGGGGTGAAGATCGGCAAGCGGGTCATCGTCCACAGCGGGACGGTCATCGGGAGCGACGGTTTCGGCTTCGCTCCCCACCGGGGGAAATATCATAAGATCCCCCAGGTCGGCGGCGTGATCATCGAAGACGACGTCGAGCTCGGGGCGAACGTGACCGTCGATCGGGCGACCCTGGGGAATACGATCGTCGGCGCCGGGACGAAGGTCGACAATCTGGTCCAGATCGGCCACAACGTGGTGATCGGGGACGATTCCATCCTGGTGGCGCAGGTCGGCATCTCCGGGAGCGCCAAGATTGGGCGCCATGTGACCCTGGCGGGGCAGGTCGGCGTCGCCGGCCACCTGACGATCGGAGACAACGTGGTCGTCGGCGGAAAATCGGGAGTGACCAAAGATATCCCGGCGGGGGAGAATGTCTCCGGCTTTCCCCCGCTTCCCCATAAGACCTGGTTGAAGGCGCAGGCCTCCTTTCCGCACCTTCCCGAATTGCGGGAGAGAATCAAAGCACTCGAGAGAGAAGTCCAAACATTGCGACAACAGATGGCCCAACGCGACGAGAGGAACGGATAATGGACACCAAAGCGCAGATGATTGACATCGGAGAGATCCAGGAGATATTGCCGCATCGGTATCCCTTTTTGCTGGTGGACCGCATTCTCGAAATCGAGCCCGGAAAGAGAATCGTCGGTTTCAAAAATGTGACGATCAATGAGCCCTTTTTCCAGGGGCATTTTCCAAAACACCCGATCATGCCGGGGGTCTTGATCATCGAATCGATGGCCCAGGTGGGCGGGGTGCTTGCTTTCAAATCGACCAAAGGAAACGAGGGGCAGCTGGTCTTTTTCCTCGGAATCGACAAGGCCAAGTTCCGCAAGCCGGTCTATCCCGGAGATCAATTGCGGATCGAGGTCGAGGTGATCCAGGAGCGTCCCCCGTTCTGGCGGTTGAAAGGAATGGCCTACGTCGACGGCAAGCTCGCCGCGGAAGCGGAGTTTAAGGCGATGCTGGGCAACAAGGGAGGTCTTGAGAAGTGAGTATTCATCCGAGCGCCATTGTCCACCCGAAGGCGGAGCTCGACTCCACCGTGGAGGTCGGCCCCTTTTCGATCATCGGCGAGCATGTCCGAATCGCCAGAGGGAGCAAGGTTGCGGCGCATGTCGTCATCGACGGCTGGACCGAAATCGGCGAGGAGTGCACCTTTTATCCCTTCGTTTCCGTCGGGCAGCCCCCTCAAGATTTAAAATACAAGGGGGAGCCGACGCGGCTGCGGATCGGGAAGAAAAATACCTTTCGGGAGTATGTTACCCTCAATCGGGGGACCCAGCAGGGGCGGGGAGAGACGGTCATCGGGGATCGTAATTTTTTCATGGCCTATGTCCACGTTGCGCATGACTGCATCGTCGGCAATCAGGTGATCCTCGCCAACGCAGCGACGCTGGCCGGACACATCACCATCGGCGATCATGCGATTCTCGGAGGGCTCTCCGGAATCCATCAGTTCGTGAAGATCGGGGCCTATTCGATGATCGGAGGCTGCTCGGCGGTCGCCCAGGATGTCCCGCCGTTCGTCAGCGTGGCGGGCAACCGGGCCAAGCTGTACGGCCTGAATCTGATCGGGCTGAAACGCCACGGCTTTTCCAAGGAGCGGATCGAAGCGTTGAAGGGGGCCTATAAGCTTTTGTTCCGATCGGGACTCACCCTGCGCGAAGCGGCGAAGCAGGCCCGGGAGAAGTGGAAAGAGATCGCCGACGTCGAATCGCTCGTCTCGTTCGTGGAACAATCGGAGCGGGGAATTTCTCGGTAAGGAGGAGATTATTTACCATTTTCCCATTTTTGATTTTTCATTTGTCATTAGCAAATGGTAAATGACAAATGACAAATGTTCCCTTACAAAAAATCGGCCTCATCGCCGGCAACGGACAGTTCCCGATCATCTTTGCGGAAACGGCCAGACAGGCCGGCCTTTCGGTGATCGCCGTCGCCCACACCGGGGAGACGCCGCCGGAGTTGTCCGAAAAGGTCGATGAGATCCTCTGGATCCGCGTGGGGCAGATCGGGAAGCTGATCTCCTTTTTTAAAAAGGCCGGTGTTTCCGACGCGGTCATGGCCGGCGGAATTCGGAAGACCCGCCTCTTCGAGATGCGCCCCGATTTTCGGGCGCTGACGCTGCTGGCGCGGATAAAGGAAAAGAAGGATGATGCGCTGCTCCGGGCCTTCGCCGGGGAGTTGGAGCGGGAGGAGATCCGCATCCGGGAATCGACCCTCTATCTTTCCTCGATCTTGGCGGTCGAAGGGGAGATGACGCGACGGCTGACCCAAGAAGAGCGGGAAGATATCGAATGGGGATGGCCGCTCGCCAAACAGATCGGCGCGCTCGATATCGGCCAGTGCATCGTAGTAAGGGAGGGGGTGGTCCTGGCGGTGGAGGCGATTGAGGGAACCGACGCCGCGATCCGACGCGGGGGGAGCCTCGGCAAAGAGAAGGCGGTTGTCATCAAGATCTGCAAGCCGCAGCAAGATTTCCGTTTTGATGTTCCGGCGATCGGACCCGGGACGATCCAAGCGATGGGGGAGGTCAAGGCGTCGGTGTTGGCCGTCGAGGCGGGGAAGACCCTCCTGCTGGAAAAAGAAAAGCTCCTTCGGGATGCGGCGTCTGCCGGCATTGCCGTCGTCGGCCTCAAGGGAGTCTGATGAACCTTTGCGATCGGTCCGCTTCGACGATAGATGAAAATTAAACATGGACAATGAGAATGAATTCTTCGGCTGAAAAAAAGATCAAGGTGGCGGTGGTCGGGGTCGGCTACCTGGGCGAGCACCATGCGCGAATCTATTCGGAGCTGCCCGATGTCGAGCTGGTCGGCGTGGTCGATCTGAATCTGGACCGGGCGCGGAAAGTCGCCGCCGATCGCGGCTGCGAGGCGTTGACCGATCTGTCGGCCCTCTTCGGAAAGGTCGATGCGGCGAGCGTGGTCGTTCCGACGCCGGCGCATTTCAAGGTCTCCAAGGCGCTCCTTGAAAATGGGATCGATCTTCTTCTCGAAAAGCCGATGACGGCGACCCTGGACGAGGCGGATGAGCTGCTGGCGCTGGCGGAGAAGAGGGAGCGAATGCTCCAGGTCGGCCATGTGGAGCGATTCAATGCCGGCGTTCGAAAGCTGAAAGACGGTCTGGTTCAAGCCCGCTTCATCGAATGCCACCGGATGGGGCCGTTTGTCGAACGCGGGACCGACGTCCATGTCATCCTCGATCTGATGATTCACGATATCGATATTATTCTGTCGTTGGTCCCCTCGGAGCTGGTGGAGATCCGCGCCACCGGTGTGCCGGTGTTGACCCCCCAGATCGACATTGCAAATGTCCGTCTCGCCTTTGCGAACGGCTGCGTGGCGAATGTGACCGCCAGCCGCGTTTCTCGGGAGCGGTTGCGCAAGATCCGCATCTTCCAGCCCGAGACCTATCTCTCTCTCGATTACCTCCTCCAGGAGCTGGTGATTTGCCGCCGGGTGGCGGCCCTGGGGAGCTCGCGTCCCGAGGTGACGATCGATAAAATCCAGATCGAAAAGGAAGAGCCGCTGAAGGCGGAATTAAGCGCTTTCATTCAGGCGGTCCGGACAAGATCGGTCCCGAAGGTCTCCGGAGAAGATGGGAGACGGGCGCTTGCCGTTGCACTTCAGGTCGTCGATCTCATCCAAAAAGGCAATGCGGGTGAATAAAGCATCTCGTAGAGACGTCCCGCCGGGATGTCTCTACAGCGAATCGGGAGCCGCATCCGCATCCCGAAAATCCGCAATTTCGATTCAGACTGTGAATATCGAATGGTGAGCAAAACTTCAGAATCGCGCCGGCTGATGATCGTGGCCGGAGAGGCCTCGGGCGATCTTCACGGCGGCGCCTTGTCTGAGGCGCTCTTGAAGAGAGATCCCTCCCTTCAGATCGTCGGATTCGGCGGCGACGCGATGCGGCGCGCCGGCGTCGAGATTCTCTTCGACGTCTCGCGGCTCGGGGTCGTCGGGATTTTCGAGGTCCTCCTTCATTTAAAGACGGTGTGGGAGGCCTACCGCCTCGCCGTTCGGACCCTTCGGCAGGGGGTTCGGCTCTTGGTCCTTGTCGATTACCCCGATTTTAACCTCCGACTTGCGAAGGCGGCCAAACGGCTTGGGATCCCGGTCGTCTACTATATCAGCCCGCAAATCTGGGCGTGGCGCTCCGGTCGAATTAAGACGATCGCGGAGCGGATCGATCTGATGCTCGTGATCTTTCCGTTCGAAAAACAGCTTTATACCGAGGCGGGCATCCCCTGCGAGTTTGTCGGCCATCCTCTCGCGGATGAGGTTGCATCAGTTCAATTGAAGCACCCTTCCAAATCAGCCTACCTGGAAGGGATCGGTTTTTCCCCGTCCGGGACGACCGTCGGCATCCTTCCGGGAAGCCGGCAACAGGAGGTTTCCACGCTGCTTCCTGAAATGCTTAAAGCGATGGTATTATTATCAAAAGAGATCCGAAATCTCCAGGTCCTCATCCCGGTCGCCCCCTCTCTTTCCAAGGAATGGGTTGCCGATTTGGCCCGACCTTACGGTATTCCGATCCGGTGTGCGGAAGGGGAGTTCCAGGAGGTGTTAAGGGCATCGGACGTGATCG
>SCUR01000571.1 GCA_004297235.1 Candidatus Manganitrophaceae bacterium
CGGGATGTCTCGCCTTCTGCGTACTCTCAAATAGCCCCTTGCCGCATTCTGGACAGGCAACAGCACCACTTTCGACTGCCACTCCACAAAGAGCGCACTTCTTCTCGATCGAAGCCGCAGCACCAGCTTGGTCGTGAGCATTATGAAGATTTCCCTCTCTGGGTGGGATAGTTTCACCTAGATCTGGCTGTGTGGTTGGAGTTTGCGAGTCGACGGTTGGCGACAGCTTCTTCTGCAATCCAAGAAGTCGACGGAGGATTCCCATTATGCCCTCCTACAAGAAATGCCTAACTATAATTCGACGTGCCAATCTTTTCCGCTAACCCTGCTAAAACTGCCGCCTAATCCCCAGCCTTACGAAGACAAAATAATGTCACAAACGGCTGAATCGACGGTGCTTTCGGCTGGGCCACCCTGCCCGCTCGCCCGTGTGTTCGCCAGCCTAATTTGAATCGGGCCTGTTGGCTCTGCAAGGCGGGTGTCTACCGCAACACCCTCTGCGCGATGAGAACCGCTCACTCTCTCGGAAAATTTTTTCGGGGAGTAAAATCCAGGTTCCCAAGAGGCCGCACGGTTTTTCATGACTCGCTCTGGATGGATAGGTAGGTAAGATCACCGGCATCTTAGCTTTTTCCTAAGGTGGGTGTCAACAAATTCCTATCCATATATTCTGGTCTGGGATTCACGAATCACTCTTTCAGGAAGGAACCGATGATTTTAAAATGTGTGGAGCCAATCACCCGCTTTCCTCGGACGCGTGAGAGGAAGAAAATAATCCCGAACGGTTGGCATCGAGTGAATGGCCTCTCTAAGCGTGCCGCTGAAAAGTCTGTCCGCCTCGCTCGATCCGATCGAGGCGCTCCGATACAACTGAGCCTCTTCTGATCGGCGGATTGCGCGTCCCAAAAAATACCTATTTTGCCCTTGCACTGCTTAAAAGTATTCGGTTAACATGAATACTGCCGGTTGGGATGGGCCCAGCCGGGCACTGTATTTTAAGAAAGGAGTGTTTGGCGCGGATGCTTCGAATGCTACAACCAATCCGTTTTGTGGTGGCGCTTTTTCTGTTGATGTCGTTGATGACCGCCTGCGGCGGGGGAGGAGGGGCTTCTTCCGGTTCCAATAACGGGAAGGCGTCGATTCTTCTCACCGACCGGTTTGAAGAGAAGATTACCGATCGCAACGGCCAGGTGATCACCTCGGCGAAGGAAATCTGGGTCACCTTCACCCACATGTCTTTGAAGCTCGAAAAGGGGGGATGGATCCCGGTTTTCAGCGGAAACAAATCGGTCGATCTGCTGACCCTCCACGGCCGGGCCGACCTGGTCAACCTGGTGGAGCTTCCCGCGGGGGATTATGACAAGGCCCGTATCAAGATCGAAGAGGCCTGGTTCATCGACAGCGACGGGGTTCGACATGACGTGATCGTTCCCTCTCAGAAGATCACCCTCAAATTCAAGCATCACCTCGTCATCACCGCCGACAATACGTCCGAAGTTCTGTTCGACTTCGTTCCGGGCAAATCGATCCATCTGATCGAGACCGGAAGCGGCAAATTCATCCTCCGGCCGGTGATCCGCGTGCGGGTGAACGGAGAACAAGAGACGACCGATTTCATCAAGGTCGAAGGACGGATTGTTTCGGTCGATTGCAATGAGAGCCGGCTGACGCTCGATCCGCGACACGGCGACCCGATCGCGGTCAATCTGGAAGACGCCCTCATTGTCCAGAAAGACGGCTCTTTCCACGGAGGGGAAGAGGCCTCGGGCGGGCATGAGAAGGGGGCGGCCATCGCCTCTTGTCAGCAGCTTCAGGAAGGTCAGTTTGTCGAAGTGATCGGGACCAACGAGGATGATGGGAGCATCCATGCCTCCATCGTTCAAATCGAGGAGGAAGAATCGTCCGGCCGCCTCGAATTCACCGGGACCCTCTTGGCGGTCGATTGCGATCAACAGATCATTCGTGTGACCTTCAGCGGCGGGGAAATCGATGTGACCCTTCGCGGGGAGACGGAGATCACCGCCGATGATCATGCGGTTCCGGCTTCGGAGGTTTGCGATCGATTGAACGGGGCGCTCCAGAAACGGATCGAGGTGGAAGGGAAGGTGGAGAACAATCAGGTGATCGCCGCCGAAATCACCCTCCCGCCGACCGCCCCGGTTTCCATCTCGACCCGGGTGGAAGGAACGGTCGAATCGATCACGGTGGCGGGGAGCGATGTCACCGGCTTTATTCTCAAGACGAGCGCCGATCGACTCTATACGGTCACGATCGACGCGCAGACCGAAATCAAAGATCAAAACGGCGACCCGGTCGCAGCCAATGCCCTTCTGAATCACACGGTCCGTGTCGAAGGGAAACTCGACACCACGACCACACCCCATCCGACGATCAAAGCCACGCAGGTCGTTCTTCTTTCGTAACTTCCGGCGTAACTTCCGGATTCGGCGCGCCGGCATGGAGACATGCCGGCGCGCCTCCGCCTTCCTCATTCGGCGACGCCGATTTTCCCCAGCACTTGCTGAAGCTTTCTTCGACGGGCCCTGGAGTGCGGCGCCGTTGGATCCCCGTAGAGCCAATCGACATAGGCGCGCGTCGCTTCATCCGCGAGGCTGAACCAATGGCTTTTGCGTTCGCTCTGTGCAATCGATCCGCACGGGTGGTGTTTTTGGATCTCACTGCGGAGGGCCGAGAGCCATTCCGGATCAAAAGAGGTGAAGCTGATCCCGATCCCCCGCGTCGATTTTTTGTAGCAGAGGGTTCCGCATCCTTCCAGAATCCCCCGTTCCAAATGAGGCTGCAGAGATCGATATCGGTCGAAGATCGCCGGCAGCGGCCGGTCGATCTCTCGAATCAGTTCATCAGGCAGGGTTAGAATCGCCTCGGTCTGCGTTCCGCGGAGGGGGCGCTCCGGGTGATGGAGTTGAACGTGCGGGATCTTTTTCTGTCGGCAGGCCAGCTTCAAGAGAACGGCTGCCTCCTCCATCACTTCCCGATCCCGATGATGGAGGGTGGGATTTCCGGGGACCCGCGCTGCATTCAGAAAACCGATCAGGTAGGCTTCTTGTTCCGGGCTCATCATTTTCTTTTTCCCTTCGAGTGCGATCTTAGTCGATCTTTCCGCGATTATCAATCGGTCCGCCGCCGCTTCGTTGACAATCGAAGGCCGCCCTTGGTATTTTCAAATGAAGCGGTCCGATCGGTCGCTGATCCGCCGATCCTGCGTCTGGACGGGCGAGAAAAGTCTTTGAAATGAGAGGGCGCTTGCACGAGTTGCTGAATGAAATTTCCCATTGGGTGCCGAGAGCCGGCGTGGCCCTGCTGGTTTTCTCCCTCTTTTGGCTGGCGGGTCTTTTGCTCCAAAAGCTGACGCGCCGGATCGGAGAGAAGGCGAATGTGAGAAGCGACGTCCTGGTTCTGATCGGACGGACCGCTTCCACCTTGCTGGTTATTTTAGGGGGGATTACCGCCTTAGGAACCGCGGGGGTGAATGTTTCGGCGCTGGTCGCCGGTTTGGGACTGACCGGGTTTGCCCTCGGCTTTGCGTTGAGGGACGCCCTCTCCAATCTCCTCGCCGGGGTATTGATCTTAATCTATCGCCCCTTTAAACGGCATGACCGGATTTCGGTCGCCGGTTTTGAAGGGATCGTCATAGAGACCGATCTTCGATATACCACCCTTCAGGGGGAGAATCAGAAGATCCTCATTCCCAATTCCACGCTGTTCACCCACTCCATCATTCTTCTGGAAGCGAAGAAATAGAATTGCGTTTTGGAAGGAGTCGCCTCACCCGGCGCGGCTTGTCTCTTTTTCCTCCTCTTCGGAGGGGGGCGCCGGTCAGCCCCGAGGGGGCGAGCCGCCGACGCCGAAGATGTCTATTCCAGGCCGACATGGCAAAAGCGGCCTCGGCCGCCGCCTTCCCGATCCGCGCTTCTTCAATCTCCCCAAGATCGATGGAGGCGATGAGGGAATTTGCTTTCAGCGTCCGAAGATGCTCCAGGGGAATCGATGCGATGATGACCCCCGGCGGATAGAGGTGCAGGGGACGCCCTCCGATCCTTTCGATAATTCGGACGGCCCAAATGGTCTGCTCCGGCGTCTCTTCCGTCAACTGGATGAATGCTTCCATCTCTCGGTTCCCTTTCTTCGGCATGGCGGTTCTTTCTTAAATTTCATGGGAGGTTGATGTGCATTCCCATGCAGCTCACTGTATTCGGTCGGACGATTCAATGAGCATAGCAATCGCAATGCCGAAATGGCATCCCGCACACGGCCATGTCGGAACAACTGAAAATGAAAGGGTTTCGTTCAGATAGGTGAGGGACGGCGGTTCTGATCGTGCTTGCAAAAAGGATTTGCAGGGGCTATTGAAGATACACTGTATCCATCACAGGGATCTTCCGTCATTGAAATGGGATTGGGATCGCATCGGAGAACGCCGTGGATGGCGCTTCGACGGGGTGGCCTGGTTGGTCCGATGGATGTCTGATTAAGTGCGCGGGCGGTCGGGGCCGCAGACTTCCCGCGTACTGTCTTTTTGCCTCATCTCCTCACTCTTACTTTCCAAATTGTCCGTCTTTTATCCATATGGTATGATACGCCGATTTTTCATCCGGCTCCTTCAGGGAGCCTCTATCTGGGAGGGATGACTTTGATGACGATGAGGCTTATCCGGGATGTAGGGCTTCCGGTTTTGGTCGTCTCGACTCTGATCGGGTGCGCCCATGTCCACGAGCAGGGGACGATGGCCGGGGAGGGGCGACCTAAGATCAACGAAAAAAAGATCGCGACATTGGATCTGGAGACGGTCGTGCCCCGCTCGCTCTTTTTTAGTCCCGACGGCCGGCATGCGATTTGGGTGAGCAAGGCGGGAGAGCAGTTCCGGGTCGTACTGGATGGAGTGGCGGGGCCTCCGGTGGACAGCCTCGCCAAAGGTCCGGTGGTCTTAAGCCCCGATGGCCGACGCATCGTTTATTTGATCGAGAACAAGACGAATCGTCGCCTCTCGGTCGTCATCGACGGCACGCCGGGCCCCGAATACGAAAAGATCCTTTCGGGAACGCCGATTTTCAGCCCGAACGGCCGCCGAATCGCGTACGGCGCCCTGCTCCAGGAGAAGTATCAGGTCGTCTTGGACGGCATGGCCGGCCCCGATTATGAGCTGGTCGGCCATTTGACCTTCAGCGCAGACAGCCGGCACTTCGCCTATGCCGCGCAGAAGGAAAAGAAGCGCTTTATCGTTTTGGACGGCGTCGCCGGTCCGCCGTTCGAGGATGTTTTTATCTCCGGCTTTAGCCCGGATAGCCGGCACCTGGTGTACTATGCGAACCAAGAGAAGAAACAGAGGGTGGTCGTCGATCAGCAACCGGGTCAAGAATTCGATTCGATCGGTCCGATCCAGTTTCTATATGAAAAAAAGGACGGCCCCGGACAGATCTCGTATGTGGGATTGCGGGGAGAGGAGGTCATTCAGATTACACAAGCGCTGGATTAAAG
>SCUR01000572.1 GCA_004297235.1 Candidatus Manganitrophaceae bacterium
TTTGACTGCGTTCATCCATCTGAAATGGGTTACGGGACAAGATAGCATCGGAACAAAAAAGAGGGAATACCGATCTAGGATGTATACCGAGAATCTGGAATTCATCGGGACGATTCGGAAAGAGGCCCTTCTCGGCGGAAGCAGTTTTCTCTTCTTCATCGATCAGCATCGTCTCTGTTCTCTGGAAAAAAGACAGGGATGAGGGAATTTCTATGTGGGCGGGATCGATCCTCGTGCGACCGGAGGCGGTTCAGATTTTCCGCCGCTCAGGACCGCTTCAGCTCCGATTGGTGTGTCAAGCAGAAGTCGGCGGTCTGAAGATCGATCTCCGGAGGGGTGTTGGAGGGAAACATGACGCACATCGGGTGGCTGCAATGCGCCAAACCGTAGGTCTGTCCGACTTCGTGGACCGCCTCTTTGAGGACCCGCGCCCGGAAGCGGGGATCTTCCGGTCCCTCCGTCCCTGAACGAAGGGCCGCGAGAGAGATCACGGCGACCCGATCGACCGGATCGGTCTCTCCGAGGAGCCGGTCCGATTCGGGATTGTAGAGATCGACATCGACGATGCCGATCCGCCGCTCGATCTCCTGCCGGTCTTCATCCTGCCGTTCCTCTTCCAGATGGCGGAGAAAGAGCGACGAGCGGTGCTGATTCCGCTTCGGATCGAAGGCCCCTTCGGGTATCGGTTCCGCTTCGGCGATCCGGACCTCCTCGCCGAACCGATAGGCCAGCTCTTCCCGGAGAAAATCGAGCAGATCGCCGGGAACGGCGCCGAACGGGACGAGGACAATCAAAGGGTCACCTCCACCATGAAGAGCTCGCTCTCTTGAGCCGCCTCGATCGCGAGGGCCGGCTCGCCGCTGATCTTCGCGGCATCGCCGGCGTCGAGTTCCAGATCATTGAGAAGAACCGTCCCGGAGATGACATAAAAGTAGATCCCCCGCCCCGGCTCCAGGCGGTGATCGGTCCGATCGCCGGAGATCAGCGCGGCCGAATAGGCCGCCGCATCCTGCTCGATCGGAAGGGCCCCCGGATGGCGATTGGAGACAAGCGGGAGAAAGCGATGGAGGCGCTCTTCTCTCCGGATATGCCGCTGCTCCAGATGCGGGGCTAATCCCCGCTTCCAAGGAAGGATCCAGACCTGGATGAAGGTCATCGGGTCCCGCTCGGAGGGGTTGATCTCCGAATGCTCGAGGCCGCTCCCGACCGTCGTATGCTGCACGTCGCCGGGAGAGAGGACGCCGTCGTTCCCTAAACTGTCGGCATGCTGGAACGCCCCCTCCACGCAATAGGTGATCACCTCGATATCGCGATGGAAGTGCATCGGCCAGACGGCGCCGGGAATCAGGGTGTCGACATTGAAGACCCGCAACGTCCCAAAGAGCGTATTCTCCGGATCTTCGTAATCGTCGAAAGAAAAGTGCCAATACGCGGAGAACCAGCTTCCTTCGACGTGATAGATCTCTTTCTTCCGCCGCCGCTGAATCATTTTTGGACTCCAAGTGCGTGAGGAGTTAGGAGTAAGTAGTGAGGAGAGAGAATCTTAAAATCTTTTTACCCCTTACTCCTACCTCCTCACTCCTCACTGCATTTAAGCTGCTTTATACGTCACTACCCGGCCCCAGAGGCTCTTCGTTCCCCAGATGCCCGATCGGAGCGATTCGAGCTGAACGATCTGGCTGTGGTCGACGAAGAGGTTCACCTCCGGTCCGTAATTCTTGATGTACCAGGCGAAAACCTCCGGATCGGCCGCTTCAAACATCGGCTTCTCCAGACCGAGCGCGTTGACGATCTTGGCGACCACGTCGGTCCGCCAGACCGGCACATTTTCGGTGATCCCTTCCGATTCGATCATGATCTGATAGGCCCCCGCGTCGACGAACCGTTGCGCCTGGCGGATCGCCCACTCGGGATCGCGGGTTCCTTCCGCCTGCAGCTCCGCCGACGCGGTCGCCCCGCCGGCGCCGAACTGAATCCCGACCTCCGGCTTCGGCTTCAGCCCCGCCTTTTGCACCTTCTCGACCAACCGCAGCAGATCATCCATCGGGACGACGATGAAACCGCTGGAGATCTCGACGATGTCGAACCCCAGAGCCTTGCACTCTTCGATGTACCGGTCGACCGCTTGCGGTCCTTGGGTGAGGACATATTCGATGAACCCGCCGGTCGAGACGACGACATTGTACGCATGGCAAAGATCAAGAAGCTCTTTGACGGCGCGCCGGGGCATCAGGCTGAAGGAGCCGCCGGCGAACTTGAGCGCATCGACATGCTCCCCCATCGTCTCCAAAACATCTTCCAGGTAGCGCTTTCCCATCGGGGTGTAGTAGGGGCCGCGGATCTCGGTGATGCCGCGCGCGCGCGGCTTGCCGGGACGCTCGTTCATCCGCAGGAACGAGAACGCCCGCTCATTTTTTTTCGGCTGTGGTTGAGCCATCTTCTTCTCCTCCGCGATAATGAAATCTTATTTTATTGTGCCATAGAAGAAGCGTGCGCTACAATCGGGCGGCGGAATAGGATCATGAAGAATCGTTCCATGCGAGGGCGCCTGGGGCGAAACCGCTCCACGGGGTGGAGAACGATTCGGAGAAGGAGTAAAATGAACCGTGTGAAGTCCCCTGTCGATTCAAAACGCATGGATGAGCGAAAGAAGAAAGCGGCCCAAATCGTGGCCGGCTTGAAAAAACTCTATCCCGAAGCAAAGACGGTGCTCCGCCACGCCAACCCCTGGGAGCTTTACGTCGCGGTGGTCCTCTCCGCGCAGACCACCGACAAGAAGGTTAACGAGGTCACGGAGCGGCTCTTCAAGAAATACAGAACGCTCGACGACTACATCCAGGCCGATCCGGAGGAATTCGAGCGGGAGATCAACCAGATCGGGTTCTATCGGAACAAAGCAAAGAGCATCTTGAAGGCGGCCAAGATCGTCAAGGAAAAGTTCGGCGGGAAGGTCCCGCGGACGATGGAGGCGCTGCGGACCCTTCCCGGCGTCGGGCGCAAGACGGCCAATGTGATTCAGGCGCAGGCTTTCGGCGTCGCCGAGGGGATCGCCGTCGACACCCATGTCAAACGATTGGCCCGCCGCTGGGGGCTGACGAACGAAACCGATCCGGACAAAATCGAGCGGGATCTCATGGCCATCCTCCCGAAGGAGGAGTGGCTTCATTTCAACTTTCGCGTGGTCGATTACGGCCGGGACTATTGCCGCGCGCGGCCGCATCCCCACGAGGCCTGTCCGCTGAGCCGGTTCGGTTGATCTTGTGCGGAAGAGAGCTTATTGGAGGTCTCCCCATGGCAAAGGGATCAAAAAAACAAAAACAGTTTAAGATCCGAAAGAAGACCAAGCGGAGAGAAAAACTGAAACGACTGGAGCGGCGCTACTTTACCGCCCGAACGCGCAGAGAGGAGCGGGAAGCGATCGAGAAGATCCGGCGGCTCGCACCGAATTATCCCGTGCAGGAGATTCTCCGTCCCGCCGCCTGAACGATCGGAAGCGGACACGCGCGGCGCGCGGATCTAGGATATTCTCCATGGGAAACTCCTGCCTTTAGAACGTCCCTCCAAAAACCAATCAGAAGCCGTTCAAACCGGCTCAACCCCCTTTTCAGGAACCGGCCATCCGAGCCGCGATATAAAATTGAATGACAATTGAGGATGAATATTTTATAATCGCCATCTATCGGCGGCATATCCCGGACGCGGTCTCCCGTTTCCACTGCAAATCCAAAAAAGAATGATCCGAAGCGCATGCTGAATGGAGAGGAGATTTGAAGCTGAAAATCCAAAAAATCTTCATGCGAGCGATCGCTCTCGCCTGGGTGTTGACCGGGCTCGGCTCCTTCGTTTGGGGAGAAGAGACCCCCTCCCCCTCCAAAGATTCTCTCACCGAGCTGAGCCTGGAAGAGCTGATGAATGTGGAGATCGTCACCTACTCCAAAAATCCGGAGCGTTGGTTCGACACGCCTGCCGCGGTCTACGTGATCACACAAGAGGATATTCGCCGCTCCGGCGTGACCAGCATTCCGGAAGCGCTTCGAATGGCCCCCGGCGTTCAGGTGGCCCGGATCAATTCGAATCAGTGGGCGATCGGCATCCGCGGGTTCACCAGCCGCCTCTCCCGATCGATCCTCGTCTTAATCGACGGGAGGAGTGTTTATTCGCCGCTCTTCGCCGGGGTGTACTGGGAAGTACAAGACCTCCTGTTGGAAGACATTGAGCGGATCGAAGTGATCCGGGGACCGGGAGGGGTTATCTGGGGATCGAATGCGGTCAACGGGGTGATCAACATCATCACCAAACGCGCGAAAGAAACCCAGGGAAGCCTGGTCAAGCTCGGCGCGGGGACGGAGGAGCGCGCCTTCAGCGGGGTCCGCTACGGCGGTCGGGCCGGCGAGAACCTCCACTACCGGGTTTATGCAAAATACTTCGCGCAGGATGCCGGCTTTCATCAAACCGGAAATGATTTCGACGACTGGCGAATGGGCCAGACGGGGTTCCGGACCGATCTCGATCTGACCCAGACAGACGCGTTGACCGTACAAGGCGATTTTTACGCTCAGAAGGCGGGCCAGCGGACCACATTCGGCCTATACTCCCCTCCCTTCTCTCAGACGGT
>SCUR01000573.1 GCA_004297235.1 Candidatus Manganitrophaceae bacterium
GGTGATTCTCAATATAGATCCCCTCGACCAGCGGCTGCGTCAGATCAAATTTCTGAAAGTCGGGAAAGAGATCACAAAAAGCCTCTAAAGGAGACTTCAACCAGGTCAGCCATTCCATCCATGGGAGATCCTCTTTTGATAATGCGCCGAGAGTCGCCTGTGCCCCCTCCATTCCGGGGATCGTCAGGGCTTCCTCATCCAGCCCTCCTTTCAGCAGCCGGGCGAAGCTCCGAAGGTAAGGGAGAGTGTTGCCGGCGACATAGGTGAAAAGGCCGATTGCGATCGCCATCTTTTGTGAAAAGTAGGTCGAGGCCGCCAATGAAACGACCGTCATCAGAGCCAAGGCAAAAAAAGCCCCCATCGCCGCCCGAAAGTAATTGGCCCAGAGGCTGCTTCCACCCCGATATCCTAAACGAACGCTTTCCGGCTCGACGGAGATAAAGTAGGAGGTCTCCATCGGCCGAAGCGCAATCTCAATCCGCTGCCGACCTGACAGAAGGTCGCGATCAACCGGAACGAGGGTCGGCCCTTTCTCTTCGAGATAGGTCTCTTTGGAAAAGAGAACCTTTGAATCTCCCCCGATCACCGCCACATGGACCTTGGCTGCCTTGGCCAGCGTGTTGATATTAATCCGATCCATCTCCAGAACCAGATCGAGACTCTCCGGCGCTTGGGGCAAGCGGTCCAGTCGGTCAAAGGTCCAGGTCGCCGTGTGATTTCCCCGCTCGCTGAGCCAGAGTTTATCTTTGGGAAAGTGGCTTAGGATAAAAAGTCCCTCTCCATCAAAGTGGGGGCCCTTTTCATCCGATGCGAGGTATTGCATCGGGTGGGCGCTGCTCCCCTTGTCCATCAGGACCGGAAAGCCGATCACGAAATAAAGGAGACCCAGAAAGGAGGCCAAGCAGATTCCGGCCAACCCGAAGGCGAGCGCCCCGAGCAGTCTCCCTTGCAAATAGACCGAGCGTCCCACCGGCTTGGCCAGAACGGGGTAGAGGGTCCGCTCTTCGATCTCCCGAGGAAGGGCTGGCGCCATAAAAAAGACCATCGCCATCGAGCTAAAGAGGGTCAGCGAAGTGATCTGGACATTCAGCAGAAGCTTGAGCCGATCATCGGGATGGACGGCCGGAAGGAAAACCGAGATCAAAAGAAGAAAAACACCGGCCAAAAATAGGCTGAGAAAAAGCCCGCTTCGGAAGGCCTCGATAAAAGTACCGTAAGCGATGGAGAAGATCTTCCTCATTTTCCCTGCACCGTTTTGATAAAAAATTCCTCCAACGTCTCTGACGAAGGCTCGACATCGACCACCTCCGAGCCATGCTTCTCCGCGACCTTCCGGATTTCGTCCAGCGCCTCCGCCGGAAGGTTTCTAAAATCGATTCCGATATGATCCCGCCTCGCCAAGATATCTCCAATCGGCCCCTCGGCAATGACCTTTCCCCGATAGAGCATCAAGATTCGATCGCAGACCTGCTGCACATCCCCCAACAGGTGAGAGCAGAGCAGGATCGTCTTCCCCTCGGACTTTAATTGCAGGATCAGCTCTTTGACCTCCCGCGTCCCGATCGGGTCGAGCCCCGCGGTCGGCTCATCCAGGATCAAAAACTCGGGGTCATTGATCAGCGCCTGGGCCAGGCCGATCCGGCGGAGCATCCCTTTCGAGTACCCTTTCAGACGCCGTTTTCTCGCCTCCCAGAGACCAACCCGCTGCAGCAGCGCATTCACCCGCTCCTTCCGGATATCGGATTTCATCCGGAAAAGCCCGCCGTAGTAGTGAAGAATCTCCTCCCCGGTAAAAAAGCGATAGAAATAAGAGTCCTCCGGCAGGAATCCGACCTTCTCCTTCACGGCCACCTCTTTGGGATCTTTGCCGAAGAGCCGAAGCTGCCCCGAGGTCGGCGCCAGCAGCCCGAGAATCAGCATGATCGTAGTCGTCTTCCCGGCTCCGTTCGGCCCCAAGAGGCCGACCACCTCCCCCTTGGAGAGCTTAAAGGAGAGCCCCTCCAGCGCCTTGACCTCTCGGAATCCAAAGAGCGACCGGTAGACCTTTCCGAGATTCTCTGCTTCGATGAAATAGTGTTGCTCCATTTTTTCTCCTAAAGATTAAAATCTCCCTCCCTTTTCACTTTTCCTCATCGGAGAAATCATCTTCTCGGATCAGGAAAAGCCCCGGCCCCCGGGGGTAGGGAAGGGGCCGGGACATCCAGTTGAAGGACGGCAGGGGGCAGCCCTTCAACGGCCGTCAGGCGGGAACTACTTGTTGACCAGCGTCTGGCCGAGCACCGTGACGGTAATCGGGAAGGGCCGCCGCTTCGGCGTGGTGGGACCGTTGGCATCTTCGAGCAAAGCCTGTGCAGTAGTGGCCGCACCTCCCCGGACGATGGGATCTGCCATCGCCAGCATGGTCGGGGCACCCTGAAGGAAGCTGGAGTTGTTGACGTTAGCAGCAAGTGCCATCCGGTCGTTAATGACAGTATTGATCACAGCGGGTGTGGCGCCGGTGAGATCGATAGAGACCCATTCGTTATTATCAATGATGGTCTCGGACGCAGAATCGAACGTGCCGTTTCCGTTCTCATCGTTATCGCGGCCGAAGCCATTCCAGAGACGGTTAGAGGGTTTGCCCGACCGTGGATCGAGGTAAACCGCCTCGCGTTTCAGATACTCGACATGGCCGTCGGCATAAGCGACGATCGTTCCACCGTTGTACCGGTTTGTGACAACGCCTCTCGCGGCCTGGCCATGACGCGCCGCACCTCCCGCAGCCCCCACCACATCGAGCGCCGCATCGGCATCGATATCCATCACGCGAAGGAACGTCGGGTCGATCTGATAACCTTCATTCCCCAGCGTGGTGAGCCGATTCGTGGTTGGTGTGCCATCCAGCGCCTGAGCGTCAAGACCTGCTGCAGTAAAATCAGCACCTGCAGCGCCTGGACTTTCCGGACCTAACATGGTTGAAGGCGGACGATATGGTTCTACATATCCTGTTCCGTCGGTATAGGCAAAAGCGATGGTCATATCCTTTTTGGCAATTTCCGCATCCAAAACCGGAAAGTTAATTCGGCCGTTTTTCTTTGCCCCCTTGCCTGCAGCGGCCGACCGGGCATTCCCCAAATATTGATGGTTATATCCGATGGAGTTGTTTCGGCCGATCTCCCACTCGCCACGGACGAGAGGATCGATCATCACCTGGTTGAAGACCTCTTGGTTTGCATCGCCGGCACTGTTCGCCCCGCCCGTTCCTCCTTGGGCATTGCTCTGCGCACGAGGATCCTTGATCCCCAAATAAGGGGCAAGGGTATTAAACCACCTCTGTCGGATTTCTGTTGCTCCACTCCCGATGTCTGTGGCCGAGGCGGGATACATCTTGTTATCGGCCACATAGGCCACCAGCGCGTCGGCCATCTGCCGCATGTTCTGAAGGCCGGAGGCCTCTCTCGATTTGGCCAGGGCGTTTTGCACCACCGGAAAGGTGATCGCGCCTAAGACCACCAGAATCCCGATGACCACCAACAGTTCCACCAACGTGAAGCCTTTTTCGTTTTTCAATTGAGCCCAATTTTTCTTTTGGACCCCTTTTTCTATTCTGCTCATCATCTGTCTCCCTCTGTTTTTGGTTTGATCCTGAATAAAAAGGACCTCTGGAGGACCTCCCCATCTTGTGGCACCTCCCGGATGGTGGCGGGAGCCCTTCCCAATTGACAGAGGCGCGAGAGTTGTTACTCTTAAACCGCATCGGCCCGGGAAGATATTTCTGTGCCGGTTGCAGGGCCGCCGATAACCCGACCTCCAAGTTGCGCTATCGGCGGCCTTCTTGTTTAAAATAAAAAAGCCCAAGGCTGTATGGTTCTCACCTTGGGCTTCTGGGTGCTCTGGTACTTTACGACCGCCAGCCGTGTTCAGTTAATTAACATTGAAGTTGAGAATCATTCTCAAATTCAATAGACCTCACTTTACATAAGCTGCAGTACCTTGTCAACAAGATTTTATTTTTATTTCCTCACTCGAACGTGAATCCGGAAAGTTCCTCTGTCTAGCTTTCGATCCAAGACCTCTTAATTCCCTATAGATCCCGACCTTCTTATTCCGTATCAATAAAAAGTTTCATTTACTCCCTCTTCTCGTCGTACTTTCTTCACGCAGCATGATTTCCAGGCTCTCCACGTGGGCCTGCTCTTCCAGAAAAATGCTCCGCACCATGAATTCGAGCGGGACATCGTCCTTGACCAGCTGGAGCAATTCCAGGTATTCCTCCACCGCTTTCTTCTCTTCCTCCAGATCCTCTTCCAGCATCTCCCGCGTCGTCTGCTGCGGGCCCGGCTCGAAGACCTCGGAGACCTTGACCGAGGAATGCCCGCCGAGCGCCATGACCTTGTTTCCCAGCACCTTTGCATGCGCCATCGATTCTTTAGCACGGGTCTCCATCAGATCGACGATCGGTCCCCGCCCAATGCTGGGAACGACGATGGAGTGGTGAAGGTAACGGACCATCGCCGCCATCTCATGTTCCAACATCTGATTGAGCCTCTCGATCTGTAGGTCGATCAAAATGGTTCCCTCTTTTCGGATTAAAACATCGATTTTCTTGTTTGGATTACTCTTCGTCGCCTACTCTGCCGAAGGGAGGGTCAGATCAAGCACTGCCTGACTGGCGAAAATAGAAGTCAGCAGAAAAAAAATTAAAAGCTGAAAGACCATATCGATCATTGGAGTCATATCAATAGAAGAAGGAGGCTCCGATCCTGTTTTGGTCGATTTTAATCGGAGCATCGCGACTCTCCCAGGGCCCACGCCGCGGAGGGGGTGCCGCCCCGCGCTTGCTCTCTCTTGAGCAACAGCAACAGCTCACTCCCGTAATGTTCGATCTGGAACGCTAGATGGGCCACCCTCCCCTGGAAATAGTGATGCGCAATCAGTGTTGGAATTGCAACTAAAAGCCCCCCGACGGTCGTGATCAGTGCCGCCCAAATCCCGGAGGCAAGCAGTGCCGGGGAGACCCGCTCTTGCATCTCGGCCACCTTCTGAAATGCCTCTACAAGTCCTACGACGGTTCCTAGGAGGCCGAGCATGGTCGAGACCGAGGCGCGGAATCTCCTGGCGGACCGTCTGAAGAACTTCTTCCCCCCGAATCGCCATTGCCTCCTGGACAATCTCAGGCCCCTCCTCCCGGTGCTTCAGGCCTTCCTTCAGGACGACCCCAATCGGCCCTGTGATCTTCTCCGCCATCCGCATCGCCCCATCTTTGTCCCCGGACCGCAATCGCTCCGAAAGGAGCTCAAAGGCCTTCTGCACTTCACCTTGCATCTGCCAGAAGAACCATCCTCGTTCAATCACCACAGTCAAAGTTACGACCGAGGCAAGCAGGATCGGGTGCATGAACGCCCCTCCTTTCAGGTAGAGATCTAACATCTTCCTTCTCCTTCTCGAGAAATCTTCTAAATAAACGGTAGAATCAATGCCATAAACCCTCCCCGGTCGGCTTACATTTTGCGAGCCGCTCCGCTCAAGTCTTTGTTTAGAGGCGAAGGGATCCTCAGCGCGCTCCGAAACGCCTCAATCGAACCCCATCCCCTGCCGATCTGCCATCGCAGAGAGCGTCCCGATTTTGATGTCGAGAGCTCTGTCGTGGTGGGGTGATGCCCCATCTCCTGAACAATCGAAAGATAGAGATCGATGCATGCTATTCGGCGCCGCTCATTGCGGATCTGTTCCAACTCTTCCCGTGTGATCCGATGAGATTGACACAACCGGCGCAGGGCGGCCATCGAAAGCCGGTTCACACCCGCAACCGCATTCAGACTCAGAAAATTTTTGTAATCCTCGAGGATCTTCTCCCTCGACGGACCAGAAGGAGGGCACGCGGGATATTCAAAGAGTCCGATCTGCGTCCCCCGGACCAACAATTGCCGGACCCGCTCCCGGCTCAATCCCACTGTCCGGCCAACGGCCGCCAGCGTCCCCTTTTCTTGATAAAGACGGTAGAGTTCACACAGTTGGTCGACCCTGGAGGGTAGGCTCAAAATGCCACCCGGGGGAGGTGTGAGCCCTAAACCGGCGCGGATCTTTTTCTCAGTCGGAGGCGAGACCGGCCGCTCCTCCAAGATTTTTCTCAATGTCGTTGGATTGACCCTACACCGTGAGGAGACCTCCAGAAGATCGATCTCATCCCGGACCACCCTGGCGACCTCAGAAAAGAGTGACGCTTCCGTTTCATTCAGGGTCACTCCTCCTGAATTTAGGTGCAGCATATTTTCTCCTGCTATTCTCATAAGGGATATTATCAGAGACCAAAACTGGCGAGAGATAAGGCAGGCGGCGCAAAAGGATTCCTCTCTGCCCGCTCTCAACCCACTCACTCTGCAGAGGAAACCCGAAGCGCCACCCGCTGGCTTTCATCCAGGATCTTCAGACCGGAAACGCGAGTAACCAGGCGGTCCTTTTCAATGTCGGCCACCAGTTGAATGATACGCTCGATCTGCTCTGCAATTGCTTCATCGGAGGCCCCGCGCCGGAGCCGATCTTCCAGTTCAAGACGCTCGATCTTCAATTGCGCTTCGTCCAATCGCGCATGCCGAATGGCCGCTGTTTCCAGGGCGACCAGCTTCTCAATCTGCGGCCGACTAAGAGACAATTTTTCCGCTTGGTCCAGGAAAGAGCGGCTTTCCTCTCCGGCAGCGGTGAAGGGACCGGCCGCCGATCCGCGAGGACTTTCCTTTCTGATCTCCGCCAGCTTCGTCCGCTGTGGAGGGGTGAGGATCCCTTCCAGCTTCCGCGAAACCTCTGAGAGCTTCGGGAAGAAAATTCCCTCGAGTTGCGCGGTCCGCTCCATCGCCTCCCGTGTTTTCTCCGTATCAATAATTGGCTCTTTTAGCAGATCATACGCCTCCATCCGGCTGATCTCGATATCATTCCCAATCCGGAGAATCTCCCGACGGGCCTCCTCCAAGGCGCTTCGGAAGGAGACCGTCTGGGCTTCCGAGAGGCCGAGCGCTTGTCGATGCTCTCCGTAAACCTCTACCCAGCGGGTGATGGCCATCAGCCCGAGCCGGGTGTTGAATCCCTCGGGCATCTCCAAGCTCATCTGTGGCCTTCGATAAGAAACAAAGGCCTCTTTCTGCACCGGAGTAAGAATCGCCTGCAGCGCCGTGATCGCCTGGAGCATGCGGCCCAACTCGTCCGCCTCGATCCCGCCGGTTACTTGATTCGCGTTCCGATATTCCTCCCGGGAGAGCAGGCCGTGACGGCGCTTGAGGGAGATCTCATTGAACATCCCGATTAAGACCGCTTCCTTCTTCCAGAGATCTTTCTTGAAAGAGGCCACCTCCTGACGGATGCGTTCCTCCTGCTCCATGGAGAGCTTTAAGCCGTCCCGCGCCGCCAGATAATCGTTCGCCAGTGCCTCCACCGCCCTGATCATCCGAGGGCCGGGGGTCATCTCCACTTCCTTTTTGCCCTGTGGCTCTGCCGCGATCGGGAAAGCTTGCAATACAAAAAAAGCTGCGAGAAACAGCACCTGAACACAGGTCCACATAAGATCATTAAAACGTTTCTTATTTTTTCTGCTCATGGCATGACCTCCTTTTGCGATGAATGGAATTCTTGTATCCCCTCCGTGATCTGGGCGTTGAGGCGCACGACCAGCTCCCGGCCAAGAAAAACCAGCGCAATCAAGAAAAAAATAAGGAGAACCAGAGAAATAGCTGCTACCAATAACCCCCAAAAATCGTCTTTTCCCCGATCCATCACGTTTAACCTTCAGCCCCGGAATTTCCTATTTCCCCGGGCTTTGGGTTTTTAAACCTCGAGCCGCTCTTCATTGACGGCAACTCCTTATCTGTAAAAAACAAAAGGAGCTATCTTCTCTCTTCTCTTCAAGGAGCCACCGAGGCGACGGCAGGTCTCTCACTGTTCATTGCCGCAATCGCCTCTTCAATTCCTTTCTCAAGCCACCGGGTCAGAGCCGGGTGAGGAGCAAAACCCTTGCCATTGATTTCATAATCTTCCCCCTCCTTGATTTCGACCCCTTCCAAAAGGCTTTTGTAGGGGCCGGCACCCCGAAGCCGATTGGAGATCAACAGGACGCGTCCGCTCTTCTTTCCCTCTTCGATCATCTCCTTCAGCTTAGCCACCTCCTCTTTCCGCTTCTCCGGCCAGTCTTCACGGACCGTGATGGGATAGATCGCCTTGAGTTTGCTGCAATGCAAATCTTTGCGAAGCGCTTCGATCTGACGGTTCATTGAGGCAAGCCAGCGGCTGTTGACCTGGTCGTCTTCCGAACCATGAGCTACCAGAATCACGGTCTCCTGAGAGGGATCCCGGCTGATCTCAACAATTCGCTCATGGAGAATTTCGGCAATCCCGGGGTCTTCTTCGTAACCGCCGAATGTCAAAAAGAGCGCTGCGCTCCGGATTTGGGCCAGCGGAGAACCTTCATGATCCCCATGGGAGTGGAGGTCTTTGGATAACCCTAAGATATACTCGGTTGTCTCTTTGAACTGATCGGACAGAGAGTACATCCGAACGAAGATGATCCGGTCGATTCCATCTGCCTCCAACCGAGAGACCGCCTGCTGGATCGTTTCGGAGTCTGCCATTCCGTAGGCCATCTCGATCTTATAGTGCGAGCGCAGGGGTGCAATCGCCGCCTCGACGGCGTCGTTATAAGGTTGCGTCGCCCCATGGGGCATGATGACGACCCCGGTCCGCTCTGGGGAAGGAGGGAGATAGGCATTGGCTGTTTTCTTCAACCACAAGAGGAGATTCGGATGGGGCACAATCTCCTCCCCTGCATAGGTCAGATCGATCTCCTTAAATTTATCTTCAATCCATTTCGTGAGCGACATATGGCTGTCAAACCGGGGGCCGATGAAAAAGGGGACGACAAGGGTTTCCCCTTTCTTCGCAGCAGTGCGGATGACCTGATCGTCCACTTCCTTGTTTTTCTTCTCCCTCAGTTTCGTTTCGGCTTCCCGGTCGTAATAGATCCCGATCTGCACCTCTTTGAAAGAGCGATAACGTGAGACATAGTCGATCAAGGATTGTAACTCGCCGCGAAGGATGGATTCGCTCGCTTCGTCGGTTGCTCCGATCCCCAGGATCACCAGCCGCTCCTGCTCTGGATCCTGGGTGAGTGCATCGACACGATCGAGCAGGATCTGGGAGAAAAGGTGGCTCTCCTGCATCGAGGCCGTAACCCGGATCGCTCCAGCAGAGGCATATCTTGGGAGGAGGGGCAGCACCTTTCTCAACATCGGATCAGCCTGTGAGGGAAAAAGGGGGATCGCGACGACTTCTGTGGCCCCGCCCCCCTTCAGCTCCTCGACGGCGCGTCTTAAATAAGTTGAATACTCCCCCTCCACGCCGCTGTAGTCGCGGCCCACCAGCGCAAGCGCCGCCCGGTGCGAGCGTTTGAATTCATCAACGATCGTCGCGACCTCCCGATTTCCCAGGAAGCCCCGGTCCGGTGCGAGCACCAGAAATCCGACGTCGGACGATTTGGCTAAGGCCGGGCTAAAAGAAAACCCGACGGAGAGGATCGACACAACAAAATTGAGGATTCTTTTCTTCATACTGACCTCCTGGTATAATTCTCACCCGGTTGCAAGATATGGGTGAGTGGGTTAATAATCCTGTTCTGTACAGACGTTTTCTACAGGCGGAGAGACGACTTGCATCCCTCCTTTGGGCCAGCTGGACCCATTTAGAATGACCGTCGCTTTCCTCCACTCTGGTCGTGAGCATTTATTCAGGATGCTGTGAGGGGCCTTATCCGCCTCATCACTTACAACGAACCAGGCTATGCGGATCAGAGCGTCGGAGGAGAGACCGCCATGCGTAGAAAACCCACCCCACCAAGGAGGCGTATGTTCTATCTGGGAATTGATGTCTCGCTGAAGTCTCATCGCTGTGCTCTCTTGGATGCCGAGGGAGAAAGAGTCGGAAACAGCTTTAGCATCGACGCCTCCCAGGAAGGGTTCTCCCTCCTTCTTGTTACCCTGGAAAAAAGGGGCGTTCTAAAAGAGGATCTCACGATCGGCCTGGAGGCCACCGGCCATCTGTGGGAAAACCTCTTGGCCCATCTGGAATCAAAGGGCTTCACGGTCAAGCTCTTGAATCCCTTCCAGACCAACCGCTACCGGGAGCTTCTGGCCAAGAAGGCGAAAACGGACGACATCGACGCCTATGTCATCGCGGGGCTTCTGCGCTCCGGAGAAGCCCAAAGCTGTTACGTCCCCGATGACCAGATCCAGGGACTGCGCGATCTGGTGCGTCTTCGCAACACCTATCTCGACAATTTGCAGACCTACCGCCGTCAGGCGACCTCTTTGCTGCAATTGGTTTTTCCCGAAGTCGGCTCGGTCGTCAAAGACCCCTTCGGAAAGGCCATGCGCACGATCCTGCAGCAGTATCCCACCGCGGCCGATCTGGCCAAGGTTCACCCCCGCAAGATCGAAAAGATCGCCCGAAGCTTCCAGGGGAACACGTTCGACCGCGCCAAAGCCGAGGCCCTGGTGGAGGCCGCCAAAAACTCCATCTATGCTGGACGAGCGAAGTTCTCCCGAGGCAAAGTCCTCGCCTCCTTGCTCTCTCAGATTGCCCAGCTCGAATCGGCCATCGAAGAGCTGGATGCGACGATCGCAGCCTCCCTCGATGACTCCACCCAGGGACGATCCGATACCGATCGGCTCACTTCGATCCCCGGCATCGGACCTAAAACCGCCGCCGTCCTGCTCGCAGAGATCGGGGAGGTCTGCCGCTTCCACTCCGCCGATCATCTGGTCGGCTATTTCGGCCTCTTCCCTGGGCTGGCAGAGTCGGGAGGAAAGCCTCTTTCGGCCCCCCACATCAGTAAACGGGGTCCCAAGCACTTTAGACGCGCCCTCTACATGGCCTCGGTGGCAGCCCTCAAACATAATCCCGAACTGCGAGGCCTCTACCACCGAAAACGCAGCCAGGGCAAGGCCCCCAAGCAGGCGCTCATTGTCGTCGCTCGTAAACTGCTTACCATCGTCTACAGTCTGCTTCGCTACCAAACCGAATACAACCCCAGTCGACTCTTTCTGGCTGCTGAATGAGGTCCCTATGAATTTTCCTATGACGCTATTTCTCACTTGCGAACCTTATAGGATGTCTTGCAAACTTCAGATTCGATGCAATTACGCCCTCCCCTCCAGCCGATCTAATGCAATAATGCTGGCAAGCAAAACCGGGTACACGAGCGCGCCGCCTTTCAAGGATTAATCTAATCGTCTTCTCGTTTTATAGACATCCGGAAATAAAAAGCCCGGAGGATCGGTGATCGTCCGGGCGTAGGGTTTAAACCTCGAGCCTCTAATACTCTAGT
>SCUR01000574.1 GCA_004297235.1 Candidatus Manganitrophaceae bacterium
GGTCGCCGCATCTCGAGCGGATTCATGGGCTGGAGCCGGGAACATTCGGCGGGACCTTCGAAGATTTCAAACGGGACATTCATCCCGACGATTTGAATCGGGTGCTCGGTCGAGTTCAACAGACGGTGCAAGAAAAACGGACCCAGTACGGCGTGGAGTATCGGATCGTCAAGCCGAACGGGGAGCAGGCTTGGGTCGAGGCGCGCGGCCGGGTCTTCTATGATGCGAACGGCGAAGCGGAGCGGTTCGTCGGTCTTTGCATGGATGCGACCGAGCGGAAGAGAAGCGAGGAGACGCTCCAAAGCGAGTCGGCTTTCCGTCGGGCGATCGAAGAGGCGATCCCGGCCGGGATCGCCGTCATCGATCAGAGCGGTCGGCAGACCTACGTCAATCCCGCCTTCTGCGAGATGTTCGGGTGGAGCGAATCGGAGCTCGTCGGCGCCACCCCTCCCTATCTCTACTGGCCGCCGGAGGAGATCGATCGGATCAGAGAAGTGTTCGAAGCGAGGCTGGAGGGGAAGGAGTCTCCGCGCGGCTACGAACTTCGGTACCGGCGCCGTGACGGGGAGCGGTTCGATGTCCTGCTTACGCCTGTTCCGTTGAAGAACAGCCGGGGGGAGTTGACCGGTTGGCTGGCCTCCTTTGTCGATATCACGGAGCGCAAGCGGATCGAGCAAAAGCTTGAGGAAAGCGAGACGCAATATCGGCTTCTCTTTGAAACCAACCCTCAGCCGATGTGGGTTTATGAAATCGAGAGCTTGGCCTTTCTCGAAGTGAACGAGGCGGCCCTTCTGCATTACGGCTATTCCCGCGAAGAGTTTCTGTCGATGACGGTCCAGGATATCCGGCCGCCGGAGGAGATACCGAAATTGGCTAAAAAACATGAGGACGTTTCCAAGGAGATGGCCTTGGGGCTTCGCTCTGCCGGGGTCTGGCGGCATCGAAAGAAGGACGGAACGCTGATCGATGTCGAGATCACACGCAGTCCGATCCGATTCAGAGGGAAGGACGCGCTGCTCATTTTGGCGCATGACATCACCCAGCGGCGGCAGGCGGAGGCGGAAAAGGTCGAATTATTGGCGCGGGAGCAGACGGCGCGGCAAGAGGCGGAGACGGCCAACCGGGCGAAGGACGAGTTTCTCGCGATGGTCTCTCACGAGCTGCGCACCCCCTTGAACGCGATTTACGGATGGGCGCGCCTGCTTCAGATGGGAGATCTTGACCGAGAGACGATCGCTTCGGCTTATGAAACGATCGAGCGAAACGCCAAGGCGCAGGCCCAGTTGATCGACGATCTCCTCGATGTTTCCAGGATCATTGCCGGAAAGCTTCGACTCGACGTTCGCCCGATTGAGCTGAAACCGGTGATCGAGGCGGCGGTCGAGACGGTGCAACCGGCGGCGGACGCCAAAGAGATCACCCTTCAATCTGTCTTCGACGTCAGAATCGGTCTTATTTCGGGCGATCCGGATCGCCTGCAGCAGGTCGTCTGGAACCTTTTGTCGAACGCGATCAAATTCACCCCGAGCGGAGGACGGGTCGAGGTCCGGCTCGACCGGATCGACGATTCGGTCCAGATCTGTGTCCGCGATACGGGGATCGGCATCAGCCGGGAATTTCTTCCTTATGTTTTCGATCGGTTCCGGCAGGCGGAGGGGACGAGCACCCGGGTGCATGGGGGGCTGGGGCTCGGTTTGGCGATCGTTCGTCATTTGGTGGAGCTCCACGGCGGGACCGTCTCGGCCGACAGCCCCGGTGAGGGACGAGGGGCGACCTTCAGGGTGCGGCTCCCGCTTAAATTCGCTCCGGCGGCGACGGATTCGGAAGCGAAGAGACCGGAAGGGGAAGCGGGAACTCTTGTCGGGCCCGCTCCGACGCTGGACGGCATCGACATCCTGCTCGTCGAGGATGAGGCCGATGCCCGGGCGCTGTTGACGTTGATTCTTCAGAGGGCCGGCGCGCGAGTGACCCCCGTCTCCTCGGTTCGGGAAGCCGTCGACAAGCTCAAGCAGAAAAAGCCCGATCTCTTGGTGAGTGACATCGAAATGCCGGGAGAGGATGGCTATTCCCTGATTCGGAAGGTGCGGGCCGAAGAAGCGGAGCGCGGGGAAAGGGCGTTGCCGTCGGTGGCGCTGACCGCCTATGCCGCCCGAGCCGATCGGCGGCGGGCCTTGATGGCCGGGTTCCAAAAGCATATTCCGAAGCCGGTCGATCCCGCCGGGTTGGTCGCCGTGGCGGCCGGCTTGGTCGGGCGTCCGCGGGTGATCCACCGGGTTCCCGATCGATCCTCCGACGAGGCCTCTTCCCGCTGACGGGAGCTCTCCCTCACGCCCCTTCAATCTTTCCGTCGACCATCTTGATGAGCCGATCGGCCTGAAGCGACAGCTTCTCGTTGTGCGTCACCAGGACGAAGGTGATTCCCCTCTCCCGATTCAGTCCTTTCAGCAGGGCGAAGACCTCATCGCTCGTGTGGGTATCGAGATTGCCGGTCGGCTCGTCGGCCAGGATCAATTGCGGCCGGAGCACCAGCGCGCGGGCGATGGCGACCCGTTGCTGCTCGCCCCCGGAGAGCTGTCCCGGCCGGTGGGTCAGTCGATGTCCCAGCCCGACCGCTTCGAGCATCTCCCGGGCCGATCCCTCAATCTGCTTCCGATCCATCCGCTGGATCAATCCGGGCATCATCACATTTTCGAGGGCGGTAAATTCGGGAAGAAGATGGTGGAACTGAAAGACATAGCCGATCTTTCGATTCCGGAATTCGGCCAGCTCCCGATCGGAACGGGAGAAGAGGTCGACCCCCTCAAAAAAGATCTTCCCGGACGTCGGGCGATCGAGCGCGCCGAGCAGATGAAGCAAGGTGCTCTTGCCGACGCCCGAAGCGCCGACGATCGCCAACAGCTCTCCCTTTTGAATTCCGATCGTCACCCCTTTCAGGATAACCAGCTCTTTTCCGGCGATCGGAAACGATTTGTAGAGGTCGATGACTTCAATCATGCGGGAACGTCCAATGGATAGAATCCAGAAGAGAGAAGTCGGAATTCGGAATGGAAAACAGGACCTCTTCTTCTCTCTTCTGATTCCTGAATTCTGTCTTCTGTCTCTTGTCTCTACTCATACCTGAGCGCCTCGGCCGGGTCGAGCTTGGCGGCCTGCCAGGAAGGATAGACGGTGGCGAGAAATCCGATGAGAATCGCCGCGGATGAAACGAGAACCACATCGAGCGCGTGGATTTTCACCGGCAGGTGGCTGATGTAGTAAATGTCGCTCGGCAGCGTGTAGAATTTTTGAAGGACCCAACAGACGACGAGCCCCAACGGCGTTCCCAGGATCACCCCCACCCCGCCGATGATCACCCCTTCGAGCATGAAGATCCGCATGATCGACTCCCGCGTCGCCCCCATCGCTTTCAGGATGGCGATTTCCCGGCTTTTCTCCACGACCGTCATCGTCAGGGTGCTGACGATGTTGAAGGAGGCGACCAGGATGATCAACACCAGGATGATGAACATCATCATCTTTTCGAGCTGCAGCGCCGAGAAGAGATTTCGGTTGAGCTTCATCCAGTCGCGCGCCTGATAGGGAAAATTAAGATGCGCCTCGATCTGCTGCGCCACCCGGTCGGCGATAAAAATATCATCGACCTTCACCTCGACCCCCGTGACCACGTCGGAGAGATTAAAAAAGTTCTGCGCCTCGTTGATGGAAATGTAGGCGAGCGAAGAATCATACTCGTACATGCCGGAGTCGAAAACCCCGACCACCCGGAACTTCCGGATCTTCGGCGTAAAGCCCATCGGGCCGGTCAGCGATTTTCCGATCGACGTCCCCTCTTTGCCGACCGGGGAGACGATGTTGATCCGATCTCCGAGGAAGGCCCCCAGGCGGCCCGCCAATTCCCTTCCGATAATGATTCCGGGGAGCTTTTTCTCCCCTTCGGCCTCCGGCCCATTGATCGTTTCCTCAGGCAGGGAGGAAGCGGGAGGGTTCGTTAAATAATCGAGCTTCCCTTCGACCATGTTCTTGCCGATCTCCGTCACCTGCGCTTCGGTCGTCGGATCGATTCCCCGGAGGACCACCCCGAAGACGCTCGTGTCGGAGGAGAGAAGAACCTGTCTGAAGATAAAGGGGGTGGCGGCGACCACGTGTGGAACCTTCTTCGCCTCCTCGACGACCCGATGATACTCCGGAATGTCGTCACGGGTCCGGTCGGTGATGACGATGTGGGAGTTGGTCCCGAGGATCTTGTCGCGGAGGTCTTCCTTGAAGCCGGTCATTACGGCGAGGGTGGCGATCAGCGCCGCGACCCCGACCATGACTCCGCCGATCGAGATGAGGGTGTTGAGCGAAATGCTTTTTTGGCGGCGTTTGGCCTTCAGGTACCGAAGGCCGACGAAAAATTCATAAGGAAATGACATTCCATCCTTTGCGTTTCGAAATCATTCTTTCTCTGCAGCGGAGGGGGAGCGATGTTCCGGGCGCATCTGAGGAAAGAGGATCACGTCCCGGATCGAGCTCTGGTTGGTCAACAGCATGACGAACCGGTCGATTCCGATCCCTTCTCCCGCCGTCGGCGGCATTCCATATTCCAGGGCGCGCAGGTAGTCCTCGTCCATCACGTGGGCTTCCAGATCGCCGGCCGCCCGCTGGGCCGCCTGCGACTCGAAGCGTGATCGCTGATCGTGCGGATCGTTCAACTCGGAAAAGGCGTTTGCGATCTCGCGCGAGGCGATGTACATTTCAAAGCGCTCCGTGAGATGAGGCTGGTCCGGCTTCCGCTTCGCCAGGGGGGAGATCTCGGTCGGATAGTCGGTGATAAAGACCGGCCCGGTCAGCTCCGGCTCGACCGTCATTTCGAAGAGGTCGTTCAACTGTTTTGCCGGCGGTGTGTTCTGCTTGATCGGCACCCCGGCCCGCTGCATCAGCTCGGCCACCTTCTTCGGATCGGAAAGATCGGCCACGGAGACATGATGTTTCTCCGCGATCGCGTCGAGATAGGCGACCCGCCGCCACGGCGGGGTCAGATCGATCGGCTTTCCCTGATACTCGAACGTCCATGTTCCGATCACCTCTTTCGCCACCGTCGTCAGGAGCGATTCGGTGAACGACATCAAATCGCGGTAGTCGGCGTAGGCCATGTAGAATTCGAGCATCGTGAATTCGGGATTGTGAATCGTCGAGATCCCCTCGTTTCGGAAATTCCGATTGATCTCATAGACCCGCTCGAACCCGCCGACGATCAACCGCTTCAGATAAAGCTCCGGCGCGATCCTCAAATAAAGGTCGACCCCGAGGGTATTGTGGTGCGTGATGAAGGGCCGCGCCGCCGCGCCCCCCGGGATCGGGTGCATCATCGGCGTTTCCACTTCCAGGAAGCCCTGCTGATTGAGGAAGCGGCGAATCGAATCGATGATCATGCCCCGAAGGGCGAACACCTTCCGCACTTCCGGATTGGCGATCAGATCGACATAGCGCATCCGGTAGCGGGTTTCGACATCGGTCAGCCCATGCCATTTCTCCGGCAGCGGGCGAAGCGATTTCGAGAGAAGGGTAAGACGATCGGCCTGAAGGGTCAGCTCGTCGGTCTTGGTCCGAAACAGGGGGCCTTCGACCCCGATGTAATCGCCGATATCGAGCTTCTCGAAGAGATCGTAGCCGGCTTCGCCGAGATGATCTTTCTTGAAGTAGACCTGGAGCCGCCCGGTGGCGTCTTGCAGATGGGCAAAGGCGGCCTTGCCGAACCGGCGCAGCGAGATCATTCTCCCTGAGATCTTATAAGGGACCGGCTGCGCTTCCAGCGTCTCTTTGCTGGCGCTCTGATGTTTCTCCACAATCTCGACCAGCGGCGTTTTTCCCTCGAAACGGGCTCCATACGGATCGATTCCGGCGGCGCGGAGCGTCTCCAGCTTTTTGATCCGTTGGGCAATCTGGTCGTTGATCTCTTCCATGCGACGACACTCCTGCAAGCGGGGGGAATCCTCTAAAAATCAAATCATTATAGAGGATTGGCCGGGACACGTCAAGGATCAGCGCGGGCGTGACGGAGGGTCCCTTTTCTTGTCAAAAGGGGGATCGGCTGTTAGACTCGTTCCTATGAAGCATCCCTTCTTGGACAGGCCATGGATCAGATGAAATTTCGCACGCGCGCGTTGCGGAGCGTCGGGTTTTTCCTCATCGCGGTTTTGTCTCTTCACGCCTGCGGGCGGGGGGGACACGGGCATCGCGGGGGGGCGGCTCCCGCCGCGCCGACCGGTGTG
>SCUR01000575.1 GCA_004297235.1 Candidatus Manganitrophaceae bacterium
CTCTTCCGATCTCGGACGGAATCACGAGAAACGAGAACACCGGCAACGCGCCGATGGCGGCGATGGAGACCGAAATCGTAAACGCCAGGGTGATGAAGAGGAGTTGATTCAAGAGGACGACGTTGGAGCCGGAGGCCTGCGCCGTCTCCGGGTCGAACGAGACATAGACAAACCGTTTATAGAGAAGAAGGTGAATCGTGAAGACCACGACCAGTGTGGCCGTCAGCAGCCAAAGATGCCGTTGAGGGACGAAGATCACATTGCCGAAGAGAATGTTTTCGATATCGTGGGTTTCCGCCGCCAGCTTATCGAGGATCAGAAAAACCAGACCGGCCGGCAAAGCATAACCGATTCCGAGGATGCTCTCACGCGTGAGCTTCTTCTCCCCCACCTGGACCGCCAAAACCGCCGCCGTGACGCAGCCGAAAAGGAGTGAAGAGAGGAGCGGGCCGCTGATCAGTCCACCCTCTTCGGCATGAAGCGATCCTGCCGCAGCGATACTCCCTCCCAACAGCGAGCTCCCGAGAAAGAAGAAAGCAATGCCGAGCGAAGATATCTGAGAAAGCGCCGCCGACACGAAGACAATTCTTTTGAGAATGACATAAATGCCGAGATAACCGGCGACAAGGGCAACCATCACCGAAGCGATGACGCCGCTCTGGAGAATAGGGAGCGCCTCCCAAAAGGTCATGCCGCCATTTTCAACGAGAAGAAGTCTCCCCAGAATCGGGATCGACTCAACCATGTTCGTGATCCCCCTTCCCGTGGGAGTGCTCATGCTTGCCCCTATCATCCGGATGATCATGATCGCTATGACGGTGAACAAAGAAGTATTTGTGACCGTGGAGGAGATGCGCATCGACATCGAGCTGATAAATCTCTTTCAAGGTCGCATTGGTCAGAAGCGTTTCCGTATCCCCGATCTTCACGGTCTTGTTTTCACGATGGATAATGATCAGCTTGTGGGCATAGTTTGCAATGAGATTCAGGCTGTGCGTGATCATGACCAACGACAGACGTGACTCCTTGTGAAGATCGAGCAGAAGCTGCATGATGGTGCTCTCCCCGGCGATATCCATTCCGGCCGTCGGCTCATCCAGCACCAAAATATCCGGTTCTCCCGTAAGCGCCCGGGCTATGAGCGTCCGCTGTTTCTGCCCGCCCGAGAGGGCACGGTATGGCTTGTCCACGTGTAATGTCATCCCGACCTTTTCGATAAAGTGCGTTGCCAGATCGTGGTCTTTCTTGCCGAGTCTCCCCGGAATACCCAGAAAAGGATAACGTCCCATCAAAACGACATCCCGGACAGTCACCGGGAAAATATCGTCGATCACTCCCCGCTGCGGGACATAACCGAAGCGAACCTCGGGCGCCCGCTCCACCACCCCGCCGAGAGGACGAATAATGCCCAAAAGGGTCTTCACGAGAGTGGTCTTGCCGGCTCCGTTCGGTCCGACGATTCCCCAAAAGTCACCCCGGTCGATGGAAAGATTGATCCCGGAGAGAACAGGGGTTCGGCGATAGCCGATCACTAAATCTTTTGCCGATACTTGCATGATGACCCGATAAAGTTACTGGAGCCCTTTCAATGTAGAAACCAGTTTACCATAGAGGACATCGAACAGATCAATGTAGTCTTTAACGCCGACATCCTCACCGACCGAGGAGGGAAGAATGAGGTAAGTGGCTCCGGTCTGTTTGGCGATCTCTTGTGCAGCCCGCTGATTCTGCCAAGGCGATGTGACGATCAGCCGAACATTCTGAGCCTTCATTTTTTTAATCAGGGCCGCCATTTCCGCCGCGCTGGGAGGAATCGTTTCACGCGGCTCGATGAAACCGAACACCTTTAGATTGTGCCGCTTGGCGATGTAGTTCCAATCTCGATGTTGGGAGACAAACTTGATCCCCTTAAACGGCTCCATCATCGCATCCCATTTGACGATCCGTTCTTTCAGTGTGGTCTCAAACTGGGAAAGGTTCCCTTTATAAAAATCTTCATTGCCCGGATCCATTTCGATCAACTTGGCGGCGATGTTGCGGGCCACGATGAGACCGTTCGCCGGATCAAGCCAATAGTGGTGATTTCCACGGACGACCGAGACCTGCCCGCCCCCCGCCGACTGAGTCCCCGCAATAATGTTGGTTGTAAAAAAGGGCGTGCTCAACAGCTCCTCGGGGGAGTATGGGATTAATTCAACCCCTTCGGAAGGATTTAAATAGCCCGGCGCCCCCTCCAGTATCTTAGAATTTCGGGCATTTGTCAGCGCCGTAGGAAGCCACGCGAGCTCCAGATCTTGACCATTGACGATCAAAAGGTCCGCACGATTGAGAATGACAGCCAGATTCGGTTTGAGCTGGATGGCATGCGGATCCTGCGATGCAAGTGTCAGGCTTTTAACGTCGACTTTATCTTGCGCGATCGCCTTTACGATTGCCGCATCCTGGGGGAAACTGGTCACAATATTCAACTTCGCCCAGGAGGGAGCGGCTCCCATCAGGATCAAAACAAAGAGGCTTATGATTATTTTTTTCATGCCGTCGACTCCTTTCGGCTAAAAGAGATTGTAGAATTTGCCCAATCCCGGCGTGACCGTTCCGCCGCCGATATTGAATTGGACATAAAAGGTGTCATAATCTTGATCGGCTCCCGATTGGTCGGTATGGCTCGCTTGGAAGCTGATTCGGCTGACCGGATTAATATAATAGCGAAGGCTGGCCGTATAACGGGCCTGTCGATCCTCATTTCCCCTCGGGATTCCGACATAGTCGAATCGGCCATCGACTTCCCAATAATAGGTCATTCGATAAACAAGCTCGGTATACATCCCGCCGACGGTGTCGGAATCCATGATCGTCCGCCTGACTTGACTCTCCAGATCCACCCCCGGCGCGCGGACGGAACGGTCCAGCGTCAGGACAACCGGATTGTCCCGCTTCCCGGCCAGATACTCGGTCGTCCATCGGAAATAAGGACTATAAGGTTCCGGTTTCCACTGATATGTAAAATCGGCGCCATAGAGGATGGTTCGATCCTCCAGGCCGGCATCAATGGCGAGCGGGTTCAATGCCGGATCGGCAAAGTCCATCGTATTGCTCTTGTTATGGCCCGATGCAAAAGAGGCTCCCAATTCCAAATTCGAGTTCAGGGTCAAATCAAAAAAAGTCGTCGCCCGACTGAAGAGAATAAACTCGTTGGCGCTATTTTCACCGGCCACTTTATCCCACTTTCCAGGAAAGGTCCGATCAAAGTTTCCCACCGGTCCCCGGACCAAAGAAGCAGATAATTCCGTAAAGATCGGCGTCGGCGGTTGCCAGTTCAGTTCGACCCCGACATTGTGGACCCCGTCCACTCCAAGGAAAAAGGTCGAGATCAGGGGGGGATCAGCGAAGGCCCATTCATGATCGTGATACTGATTGATCTTCATAAAGTTGACCCGAAAGATTCCGGTCTTGGCTTGGAGATAATAGGGCAATTTGTGAAACAGAATAAAAGCTTCTTCGATCGCCGCCCCGTCCTGTTCAAATGCGGTGAAGAGGGCCCATTTGCATGGAAAGTTGGCATATAA
>SCUR01000061.1 GCA_004297235.1 Candidatus Manganitrophaceae bacterium
GGTACAAGCAATACCTTATTCGGCATCGCATCCTCCGGATCAGAGGTCGTAGCCGTCGGCGCATTGGGAACGATTGTTTCCTCGTCCGACGGCATCTCATGGACATCCCGCTCTTCCAATATCAATTTTCATCTTTACGGGGTCGCGAGCTCCGGAAACAAATTCGTGGCGGTCGGGGAGTTCGGAACGATACTGACCTCATCCGATTCAGTCGCCTGGACGGCACAAACCTCCGGAACGTCGCATCGATTGCGGGGTGTCGGCTGGACCGGGTCGCAGTTTATCTCGGTAGGTGAAGGAGGAACCATCCTCACCTCACCCGACGGAGTTTCCTGGAATCAACAAGCCTCCGGAACAACAAACGAATTGTATGGGGTCGCAGGTCATGGTACTCAAATCGTGGCGGTCGGGGCGGCAAATACGATTCTGACTTCGCCGACGGGAACAGGTTGGACGACGAAGACGTCCGCCGGCGGTGGTATACTCCGGAGCATCGTATGGACCGGCACCCAATTCTTAATTGGAGGGGATGGAAACAATTTTTCGAATGTGCAAACTTCATTTGACGGAATGACTTGGACGCGAAGAGACCCCGCTTGGGGAAATGAAGTGTATGGTGTCAGTTGGTCCGGAACGCAATTCCTAACGGTTGGAACTGCTTCAACGACTCAAACCTCGACAGACGGAGTCAGCTGGACGTTCGGGCCATACATCGACATCGCTGGAAACCTGCAGAGTGTAACCTGGTTTAACAAGCAATTTATTCTGACAGGGGGGGGCGGCCTGATCATTACGGTCGTTCCCTACAGTGAACCGGCAAAAACCCTCTTTAGTATTGCCTCCTCTGGATCACACATCATCGCCGTTGGCGCACTTGGTACAGTTCTTACGTCGTCCGACGCCGTTTCGTGGACATCCCGCGCGACCAACGTCACTTCTCACCTGTTTGGCGTCGCGAGTTCGGGAACACAAACGGTCGCCGTCGGTGACTCCGGAACGATTTTGACCTCAAACGACCTTGTTACCTGGACAACGCGGACATCCGGAACGACCCGGCGCCTGCGCGGCGTCGCATGGACAGGCTCACAGTTCGTCTCCGTGGGCGATGCGGGTATCATCCTTACCTCACCCGACGGAGTTTCCTGGGCCGAACAGGTCTCGGGAACAACCGACGATTTATATGCGGTGGCGGGAAATGGCGCTCAAATCATCGCGGTGGGAGCGGCGGAGACGATCCTTTCCTCTCCCACCGGGACAGCTTGGACTCTAAGGAGATCCGGGGGATCTGAAACTATTCGTAGCATTATCTGGTCAGGAACACAGTTTTTAACGGTTGGATACTCTCCAACAATCTACACCTCATTTGATGGAATCTTTTGGAGCGGCCAAAGCTCCCGATCGGGCGGAATGTATGGCGTTGCTTGGTCCGGAACGCTGTTTCTGGCGGTCGGGCTCAGCGGAGGCACTCAATCATCTGCGGACGGTATCAGCTGGCAATGGGGCACCTTCTTCGAAAGGGGTACAACACACAACGCCGTCATCTGGTTTAACGATCAATTTATTCTCGTTGGAGAGGAAGGCTTTATTAATCGCCTCTCATTACCACTGCCTGAAGAGGTTTTTAGCTAAATAAAGTCTGCAAACAGCGATGATCCACCGTAAGCGAGTCATCATGTCGTGCACCGCCCGGTCCAATACGCTCTTTTTCCTCTTTTCCTCCTTTCCGACCATCCGCTTCGCCGAGATACGCTTCAGTTTCTGCAGATCGACCGGCACACGCGCCGGCGTCCCTTCCGGAGCCGCCCTCAGATACTGCACCGGCCAGGGAATCACATGGCCGAGTTTCGGCGCCGCGTGCAGCGGCCAATAAGGATCTCTTAAAAACTCACGGGCGAGCAAGACAAGATCGGCTTGGCCGTTCTGAATAATGCCGTTCGCCTGCTCGGGGGAGGTGATCAACCCGACGGCGCCGGTCGGCATTCCCGATTCTTTTCGAATCCGCTCGGCGAAGGGGACCTGATAGCCGGGAGCCACCGGAATCTTTGCATCGGGCAGATTACCCCCGGAGGAACAATCGAACAGATCGACTCCGAGCGGCTTCAGCTCTCGGGCCAGTGCAATCGATTGTTCCACGTCCCATCCCCCCGGCGCCCAATCGGTCGCCGAGATCCGGACAAAGAGCGGCAGCCGCTCCAGCCAGACGCTCCGCACGGCCGTCACGACCTCCCGCACGATGCGAGTCCGGTTCTCGAAAGAGCCGCCGTATTGATCTTGCCGCCGGTTGCTGAAAGGGGAGAGGAACTCGTGCAGCAGATAACCGTGCGCCGCGTGGATTTCGACGACGGAGAACCCCGCGTCCAGGGCGCGGCGCGCCGCGTCGGCAAACCCCTTCACCACCTCCCGGATTCCCTCCTCCGTCAACGGCTCCGGAACCGCATATCCCTCCGCGAACGGCAGGGGACTGGGCGCGACGACTTTACGCCAACCTCCCTTCAATTCCGGGACCACCCCGTGTCCCTCCCACGGCCGGTAAGTGCTCGCCTTGCGCCCGGCATGGGCCAGCTGCATCCCGGCGATACTTCCCTGACCGTGAATAAAGCGGGTGATCCGGCTGAGCATTTCAATGTGCCGATCGCTCCAGATCCCCAAATCCTGTGGACTGATTCGCCCTTCGGGAAGGACGGCTGTCGCTTCGGTAAAGACCAACCCGGCGCCGCCGACCGCGCGGCTGCCGAGATGCACCAGATGCCAATCATTCGCGAAACCTTCCTCGCTGGAATACTGACACATCGGCGAAACCGCCGCGCGATTTGAAAAAGAAATACCGCGAAGCGTGAACGGGTCAAAAAGATTCGGCATCGTCTTCTCCAAATGGTTTCATCTTCAACAACAAGACGGTATATGAAACGACCGTGGGGTGTCAATGCTCTCCTCCTCATTTCGATATTGATCATAACAATTCCACACACCCGTAAAAATGTGTTGACCTTTGGCTGGGCTTTCCAGTAGGGTCAAAGAAGGCCGAGCATTCGGATTCGGTCTGATACCGCAAGATCAAACCTGTAAGAGCATTTCATCAACATCTAACTTTTATGTAGAGGGAAAACGATGAAAAAACATCTAGCATACCTCCTGATGGGGGCTGCGATCATCCTGCTTCCGGCCGGGCCTGCATTTTCTAGCGACGATGATGCGGCGAATCGGCCGCCACGGCCGACCCGTTTGGAAACCAGGTTGAACGGGTTCAACGAAGTGACCTCCCTTTCGACGCCCGGAACAGGTTCGTTCAAGGCGACGATTAATGCGGACCGGACTGCAATCAGCTACGTATTGACCTATGATAATACTGAAGCGAGGGTCTTCATGGCCCATATCCACTTCGGGCAGGAGCATACCAACGGACCGATCTCGGTTTGGTTCTGCGGAGGAGACGGCCCCGTTCTTCCGCCGGCCTCCGTTCCCGCCGGTCTTCCACTCTGCCCGCCGGGCGGAACGCCATTGGAAGGCACCGTCACCGCCGCAGATGTCATCGGACCCGCGGGGCAGGGGATCGCGCCGGGTGAATTCGAAGAGCTCGTTCGCGCCATCCTCGCCGGAGCCACCTATGTCAACGTGCACTCCGAAAAATATATTCCCGGAGAAGTCCGCGGACAGATCGAGTCCCGCCGGATCGGTCCGAACAATTAGCCGAACATCTTCTTATCAACCGGCCAAGGAGACCCGCTCCTCCTTGGCCGGTTTTGCTTGAGGGGAGAATTCCGGGAGAAGTCCATCGCCAAGAAACAGAACGGCCCGGAGACAATCGTCTCCAGGCCGTTTGACTGAATCCATTCGCCTGTTTAACTCAATTGAAGCCCGATATCGAATGTTCCCGCATAGCCCGCCGACTCTTTCGTCAGCGGAAGCATCAACTGCTCGCCGCCGTCTTCAAAGATACCGTCTTGCCGATTCCTGGTACGCCGTCCCTCGGCCCGATAGGGGGGGTGGGCGAAGACCTCGTCGGTCAGAGCGTCGTCGAAATAAATCTGCGACGTAAATTCGTATCCTCGTTTCGACGCCGGCTCCGTTCGGATCTTGAAGTGAATATGGACCGTCCGGCCGGGATACCAACCGGGATAGATCGTCAGAAATGTGGCCGTCCCGGCGGCATCCGTCATCTGATAACCGCGCAGGAACTTCTTCCCCCGCGTATCGAAGGAGTCATCCTGAACATCGGAATAGACGCCGACCGCATCGCAGTGCCAAATATCGACCATGGCGTTCGCCAGCGGCGTGCAGGCGTTGTCGCGGAATTGATGGACCCGGACCACGAACTGAAGCGGAAGGCCTTCCTTCACCGATCCGTCCGAGGGATCGGACCGGAGGTCGGAGCGGTGGAGCCGCTCGTCGACAAAATAGGGGCCCTCCATCTGCTCGGGCCTTACGATACAGGGAGGCGCCGACACGACGGCCGGCTTCCGCGACCACCATCGCCGCCACCATCTCGGCCCGAACGAGCCGGGATCACACCCCACCAGCAGCGTGGCGATCGCCGTTC
>SCUR01000576.1 GCA_004297235.1 Candidatus Manganitrophaceae bacterium
TCCGCAATTTGCTTTCAAATCGCTTCTCCCCCCCGCTCGCCGCTGCTGATGCGGACGGCGTCGTCGATGTCGACGACGAAGATCTTTCCGTCGCCATAGGCCCCTTTTCCGGTTCGGTTCGCTTTCATCAGGGCGGCGATCACCGCGGGAAGGCGGCTTGCGTCGATCATAATGGAAAAATACTGTTTCGGCAGAAACTTAATGGCGACCGGCTCCGCCTCTTCCGATTGGAATCGCAGGCCCCGCTGGCGGCTCCGGCCGAGGACGGTCGCGGTCGTATAAGAATAGATGCCGGCCGCTTCCAGCGCCTGGCGGGTCGCCCGTTGTTTGTCGGGACGAACCAGGGCGATCACTTCTTTCAAGGTCGACGACGGCCGCGACGATTTCTTTTCTCGGATCGAGTCGATCTCCCCCTCCACCGGCGGTTCCGGAGACGAGACCGCAACCGGGACGCTCGGGGGGGGTGCGATCTCGCTCCGTACCGGAGGGGGATCTCCGGCTTTTCCCGCGGGGGGGAGGATCTGGAAGTCGCCTCGCCACTTCTCGTTCAAGCGGCCGGTCGGGCTCTGGCCGAGAAGCCGCTTGATCCCGACCGGATCATGGCGGAAAGCCTGAATCGTTTGAACCCACTTCACGCTTTTATAGCCTTGAAGAAAAGGGACGACCAATCGGAGCGGCCCGCCGTGCACCTCCGGAAGCGGAGATCCGTTTAAGCCGTACGCCAGAAGCACCCGCGGATCGCGGGCCTCATCCCGCGAGAGCCCCTCGAAGAAGACCCGGTCGCGGGAGTAGAAGGCGAAGTAGCCGTCGGGGTGGGTGTCGATTTTAAAGAGATCGAGCAGATCAACCAGGCGAATCCCCTCCCATTCGACCGTCTCGCTCCAGTTGAAGATCTGGCAGATCAGCGGCACCTTCAGCTTCACGCGGGGGAGCTCCTGGAGCATCGACCAGGAGACCAGGCGGGGATGCTGCTCGAGGCCGCAGAGGTCGAGGGCGACCTCCTCCAGGGGAAGGGACGGCGGCATCGGGTAGAGACAGAGAATCGGGAGCGGCGCCGCTTCAAAGTCGATCCGAAAAAACTTGTCTGCAAATTTGGGCGGAATAATTCCTTGACGCATGAAGAACCTCATTCAAAACGGAAAGGCGCCTGGAGAGAGAATCATCCAGGCGCCTTTGCCTTAGCACGTCGTTGTTGCCCTCAAGATACAGCAACAACCATGCCGAAAGAGATCCGAAGCAGAGGAGGATAAGATCCTTTGACTTTTCACGCGGTTGATGATGGGCGATGCGGTCGGAGTGGAATGAACAGAGAGAGGGCGGCCGACATTTTTGTATCGCTTCCGACGAGAAGGGCCGATTGATCTCGCGGGGGGAGCGGCCTTACTTGAGCGACTGGAGTTGTTGACGGGATTGTTTGGCCCGGAAAGACGCTTTGCGGGATGCATCGAGCGCGGGACCGGTTTTCTCCTGCTCGCCGAGACGCACCGCCGCCTGGGCCTGTTTGAGGGTCGCCTTCAGCGAGGCGAGGATTGCTTTTTTCTTCTCTTGAAGGGCCGGCAGGGGGCTCGACTCCACCTCCCGGATCAAGGTTTCAGTTCGCTCGATCATCTCCCGGCCATGGCTCACGATCTCATGCGCGTGTCCCTCGCTCCCGTGGGTGATCATCTCTTGGGAGAGACGATACATTTCGTTGGAAAGCTGCCGGAGCGAGCCGAGCGGATCCTCCTCCGCTCGGGCCGGAAGGCGGACCAGAAGGGAGGCGCATAGAATGAAGATTGTCAGGAAGCGGCTTTGCATTTCTCTCTCGAATGTTGTAAATACATAACACGAAAAAAAAGGAGGGTCAATATTCAACCGATCAAACGCATTTTTTTCTTCTGCACGCTTCTGACGGGGCTTCTCTTGCTTTCTCCGGCCGATGTTCTTCGGGCGGCGGAGGGGGGGTGGTCGGTCCAACAGGGGGAGGTCAACTCCAATGGGCTTTGGACCGTCCATTTTGTCTCCGCGGAGGAGGGCTGGGCGGGCGGCGGCGACGGCGCCATCCTCCATACGACCGACGGCGGAGCGCACTGGCGGGCGCAGTATAAGGAAAAAGGGGAGCGCTTCTTCTCGATCCATTTTCCCGATCGGCTGAACGGCTGGGCGATCAGCTGGACCGGAAAGGTCCTCCACACCTCGGATGGAGGAAAGCGCTGGGAGGTGCAGCGGGCGGCGAGCGGCCTCTGGCTCTGGAGCATCCGCTTCACCGATCCGATGAACGGCTGGATCGTCGGAAGCGCCGGGACGATCCTCCACACCGCCGACGGCGGACGGCACTGGGAGGAGCAGAAGAGCGGCTTTGCCGGACCGACCGCCGGACCGATTTTGGAGGTCTTCTTCATCGACCCGCAGCGGGGATGGGCGGTCGGATGGGACGGCCTGATCCTGCAGACGCAAGACGGCGGAAAAAACTGGACGCCGCAGAAGAGCGGGACGACGAATCCGCTGGAGGGGGTCTTCTTCATCGATCCGCTTCGCGGGTGGGTGGTCGGCCGGCAGGGAACGATTCTCCGGACCGTCGACGGCGGGAAGCGCTGGGAGCCGCAGCAGAGCCGCACCGAGCATCTGCTGCTGAACGTCCAGTTTGTCTCTCCTCAGGTCGGCTGGATCGCGGGCGGATCGGGGACGGTTCTCAAGACCGAGAACGGCGGGGCGACCTGGGAGAAGGTCGACTCCGGCGTGAACAAGACGTTCGAGGGGATGTCGTTCGCCGATGCCCAGCACGGCTGGGCGGTCGGATGGGGCGGGGTCGTCGTCCACACGCGCGATGGGGGAAAACGGTGGGAGACGCAGATCAACGGCTTTACCGACCGGCTCTTCAAGGTCCATTTTGTCGATGATCGGCACGGCTGGATCGCAGGGGAGACCGGGACGATTCTCTACAGCGGCGACGGCGGCCGAAGCTGGCTTCCCCAGGAGAGCGGGACCGAGGAGTGGGTTTTGTCGGTCCACTTCACATCACCGCGCGACGGATGGGCGGTCGGCGCAAAAGGGCTGCTCCTCCATACAACCGACGGCGGGAAACATTGGGAGCGCCGGCAGCAACTGACCGAGGCGAGCATGCAGGGGGTCTTCTTCCTCAACCCGAAGGTCGGCTGGATCGTCGGGGAGACGGGGCTGATCTTCCGGACCGACGACGGCGGAAAGGTCTGGCGGGTTCAGTTCAGCGACACCGCGGCGAGCCTGGCCGATGTTGTCTTTATCGATGAAAAGCGGGGCTGGGCGGTCGGCGACAAAGGGACGCTGCTGCAGACCGAAAACGGCGGCGCGCTCTGGACCCCTTTTCGCCTGCCGTTCACGACCTCCTTGGTGCGCATCCTCTTCCAGGGACCGAGGGGATGGATTCTCGGAGGAGAGGGAACCCTCCTGATGACCGAAGACGGCGGGAAGAGCTGGACCCCGATCAAAACCGGGACGACGGTGCCGCTTTGGGATCTCTCGATGCAGGGACGGGAGGGGTGGATGGTCGGCGATCTCGGAACGATCCTCTACACGAAGGACGGCGGGAAGAGCTGGGCGGAGCGCGACAGCGGGGTCACGCAGCGGCTGAACAGCATCTACTTTACCTCTCCCGTCCGGGGGTGGGCCGTCGGCAAAGGGGGGTTGATTCTGCAGTTCGGTCCGGAGGCTCCGCCGTGGCCGAAGGCGCCGTCGCGTCAAGCGCCGGCCAAGACGGGGGACCGATCCGCGGCCTCCCTTCCGTCGAGGGAAGAAGTCCACTGACAGAGGAGAGGCATGGCGCCGGCCCCCGATCGCCGATCCGAATGGTTCGTTCCGAAATCCGGTCCCCTGGGCCTTCGGCTCTGGATCGGTCTCCTCTTTCTTCCGTATACCGGGATGGTCCTCGCCTTCACCGTCATCGGCGGGATGCTCGCCGAGACGATCTTCTGGGAGCGGGTGGGGGCGATCGCGCTGATCTACTTCCTCGGCCTCGGGGTCGCGGCGCATGCGCTCGATGCGATCGGCGGCAAGGGAATCAAGCCGTGGGGGAATCACTTCTCCAAGCGGCAGCTTTGGATTCTGGCGCTCGGCTCCCTCCTCCCCGCCTATGCAATCGGTTTCTACTACATTCTCTTCAAAACCCCGCAGCTGGCGGTCATCGCCCTTCTCGAAGGGTTCTTTCTCTTCGCCTATAATCTGGAGCTTTTCGGCGGAAGATTCCACACCGACGGATGGTTCGCCTTCTCCTGGGGGGTCTTGCCGGTCCTGGCCGGCTACATCATTCAGACCAACCGGATTTCGGTTTCCGCCTTGATCTTGTCCGGCGCGATGGGGCTATTCAGCCTGGTGGAGATCAATGCCTCGCGCCCCTACAAGGAGCTGAAGCGCTCGGGCCGGCTCGATCTGTACCTTCATCTGGTGCGATACGAGGCGATCCTCAAATGTGTGAGCCTGGGGGTGATGCTGCTGGCGGCGGGGATGGTGACGTGGCGGCTGGGAGGATAATCATTTATTCAGGCGGGTTAGGCTGTATGCTTCACCCACTTCGTTCGCATCCACGCGCCGAACCGCGCCGCGATGATGGAAGGGAGAGAGAATAGACCAAAGACAATCACTCCGAGCGGCAAAAGATTTCCGGCTCCTTGTTTCATCAGCATCCAAAAAAACTGTCCGGCCATTGGAACTGCTCCCCATCTCCATGATCGTTTCGGCTCAAAGAAACCCAATATCATGGAGGTCGCGCAGACTGTCGGCATCCCCATGGAAAAATACAATTCGGAGTCCCAGGCCTCTCTTCGTCCGGAGAGGGTCGACACGACCACCCAGGTCGCGATACCGCATAGGAATGCTGCCGAATAGAGCCATGCGTCTTTTTTCATTTTGCATCCTTTTTGTGAGGCCGAACGATCTGTTCGGCAAGCAAAGGATGCATCAGAAAGTCAAATTTGTAAACCTGGTCTTGCTTGCTCTTCCGTCACCCTGAGGCTCGCAACCGGTGAGGTGCTTGGCCTCTCGGCGAACGTTTCAGCCGGCGGCTCCTTCTCGCGCCAAAGCGTTGCGCAGGCGGTGACGACCATTAAGTCGAGCAGGATATACAATACGCAAACGCCCGCCGGGGGGTTCGCCGATCCGATGGAAAGGTACGGCACCTCCGGCAGCCAGCGCCAGTTGCCGATCGCCGTGCCAACCCATTCCAAGAGGATAGTGTAGACGAAACAGGATGAGAGAAGGAGCCGGTTCTCCGATCGGAGGATGAGGAGGCACGCGGCCAGCCACCAAAGCAGGCCCCAGGTGTCGTGCAAGAAGAGGAGGGTGGCGCCGGCGTAAAGGGTTCCAAAAATGAGGACGCCCCGCGTGATGCCGGCTGCGTATTTTTGAAGGCTTTGCTCGCGGGCCGTCACGACCGCCAGCGAGTAGAAGACGGCATGACCCGGCGGGAC